>CAIXSE010000387.1 GCA_903921965.1 uncultured Thermoleophilia bacterium
GAGCTCGGCATCAAGGTGAGCTACGAGGTCATGGACAACGGCGCCCTCATGGACAAGCTCTACAACATGAAGGGCGACCAGTTCCTGCCCGATTTCGACCTCTGCATCTGGGGCTGGTACAACAGCATCGACCCGGGCCAGGCGACGAGCTACTTCACCACCGACCAGATCAACGGCTGGAGCGACAGCGCCTACTCCAACCCGGAGTACGACAAGCTCTACATCGAGCAGCTGCACACCATCGACCCGGTGGCGCGCAAGGCGATCCTCGACAAGATGCAGCAGATCATCTACGAGGACTCCCCGTACCTGCTGCTGACCTACAGCAACGACACCGAGGGCTGGAACACGGCGAAGTGGGAGGGCTGGGTGAAGTCGCCGGCCGGGTTCGGCAACGTGCTCAACCAGACGGTGGGCGTGTTCACCTACCTCGAGGTGCGGCCGAAGGCGGCCGCGACGGGCGGCACGACAGACAGCGGCGGCGGGTCGGACACGACGCTGTGGATCGTCGTGGGCGTCGTCGCGGCGCTCGTCGTCATCGTCGTGATCGTGCTGCTGCTGCGGCGCGGCCGCTCGCACGCGGTCGAGGAGTGACGGCGGCGGCTGAGGTCTGACGAAGCGGGCCGGCGGGCGCGGGTGCGCCCGCCGCCCCGCTTCGTCACAGGGTCACCACTTGATGGTGACCTCCCCCAGGGTCTTGCTGCCCACCTTCGGGCCCTTCGTGTACAGCGGGATGACGAGCTGCGCGGGGCGCGCCGTCCCCTTCCACGCGGCGAACGGCTTCATCAGCTTCGGGAACCAGACGAACCGGTAGCGGCCGTGGCCGAGGTTCTTGAAGTAGCCCTTCGCCTTGAAGACCCGCACGCCGGTGGCCAGGTCGAAGACGTACAGGCGCGGTCTGGCCTTCAGGACCGGACCACCCGCCACGTTCGTCAGCCTGAGGCGCAGCGGGAACGACTTCTTCGCCGCCGGCGAACCGCTGCCGACGTCGATCGTCCCGCTGTCCGGCAGCCCCTGCACCGGCGCGTCGACGCCGGCCACCGTGTAGCCGGTCGTCCGCGTGACGGTGTCCGCGCCCGGGCTCTCGACGGTGACGGTGAGCACGTGGTCGCCGGGGTGCGCGGAGGGCAGCGTGCCGGAGGCCGCGCTGCCGCCGGCCGGAAGAGCCGACCACGTCACCGTGATGCCCGTCGGCTCCGACGCCCCCGGCTCGAGGACGGTGACGGTCACGTCGGCGGGCGGGGACGCGGCGTGCGGGACGAGACGCGGCGGCACGGTCGTCACGTCGGCCCGGACCTCGGCCAGTGTGAACAGGACCTGCTCCCCGAACCCCTTGCCGATGATGAGCCCCGGGCTCAGGAAGGGGCTCAGCTTGACCAGCGTGGGGGCCGCGACGAACGACGCCGCGATGGTGTGCGGGGCGCTCACCCTGACGAAGGTGTAGGCGCCGACGGCGCCCACAGACGCGCCGTCGACGAGCACGTCGGCGACCCTGTACCCCTGGTCCGGGGTGACGGTGAACGTCTGGTCGGCGCCGATCGCCACGGACACCTGGCCGGACGGCGCTATCGAGCCGTGGGCGCCGGCGCTCGCCGTGATGACCACGGCGCCCTCGGTGAAGGTCGCGGAGATCGTGTGGTCCTTGTCGACCTTCTTGAACGTGTACGAGGTGACCGCGCCGGCCGGCGCGCCGTCGACGAGCACGCCGGCCACCCTGTAGCCGGAGTCCGGCGTGATCGCGAAGGCCTGGTCGGCGCCGGGCTTCACCTTGACGGCGCCGGAGGGCGAGATCGACCCGTGGGGACCCGCGCTCGCCGTGATGGTGAGGTCGGACACGCCCAGCACGGCGTCGATGCCCACCGTCGTGGCACCGGGGAAGACGTGGATGTCGTCGCCCTCGCCCGGCGTCCCATGCTTGTCGTCCCAGTACTCGGCCGGGTACCGGCCGGAAGGATCGAGGAATTTGATCCGCCATACGCCCGGCATCAGCCGGCCGACGTCGTAGGTCCCGTCGTCGCCCGTGACCGCCGGAGGCTGGTGGCCCTCCCAGCCGCCGGGGACCGGGCTGCACGCCGTCACTTCGATGCCCGAGATGGGCTGGCCCGCTCCGTTGCGCACCGTCCCGGCCACGTGCCCGGCGTAGGGGAGCGCGGCGTCCACGCCCTTGACGGAGGCGTAGGCCGCCACCGTGACGTCTTCGGCGGCGCCCCAGGAGCGCTGGCCGCGGAAGAACTGGCTGGCGAACACGCCGCCGGGGTCCTGGAACCAGACCCGGTACGTCCCGGACGGCACCTGCAGGACGTAGCCCCCGCTCTGGCCGGTCACCGTCCTCGGCCCCGTGGAGAAGCCCTGGCCGTTCGCGTAGCACGCCGTGACGGTCACGCCGCTGAGCGCCAGTCCCGCGTCGCTCTTCACCGTGCCGTAGATGTACCCGTACGTGTCGTACAGCGCCGGCGGCAGCGACCGGCCGGCGGCAGTGCCGGGGGCTGCGGAGGCGCTCCATGGCAGCCCGAGGAGGAGGAAGAGCGTCATGGCGAGCATCACGCCCGCCGGCCACCGTTTCATCAGGCACCTCCTGATCGTCTGGACTCCCGGCCGGCGCCGCGGACGCCTCACGCCCTCGGCAACAGGCCGGCGTCGCGGGCGCGGTCCACCGCCTCGGCCCGCGTGGCGGCGTCCAGCTTGCGGTACACGCCCTTGAGGTGGGACTTCACGGTGTTGCGCGACACGAAGAGCTGCTCCGCGATCTGCGCCTCGGTGAGGTGCGTGGGCAGCAGTTCGAGCACGCGGCGCTCGGCCGGGGTGAGCGGCTCCGCGACGCGCGCCAGCTCGACGACGCCGCGGAGGCGCTCGGCGCGGCGCCGCAGGATGCCCGCGTCGGGGTAGCGCTCGAGCACGGCGACCGCCAGGGCCGCGTGTGCCGACGCGGCGGCGGCGTCGCCGCACTCCAGCGCCGCCTCACCAAGCGCCACGTGCGCGAGGAGCGCCATCCAGGGGTGCGGCACCATGTGCCGCAGGAGGCGGTCCACGTCGGCCGCCGCCTCGCAGGCGCCGTCGTTGCCCGCGTGCGCCGCGAGGTACACGCGGGCCAGCAGCATGGGCAGACAGCGCCGGCTGGTGCCGAACCCGAGCTCGGCGAGCCGGGCCGTGGCGTGCCGCTCGTGCTCCGCCGCCGCGGCCCAGTCGCCGTCGCCCACGGCGATCAGCGCGAGGTATCCCAGGGCGGCGAGTTCGGCCGACGGGTTGTGCACCGACCCCTGACGCGCCGCCACGCCGAGGGGGTGGAGCGCCCGCGGCGCGGCCCCGGAGAGCCAGCGGGCCACGCCGAGGGCGACCTGCGCGTCGGCGTACCAGCTGGTGTCGGGACACTGTTCCAGACGCGCGGCCAGCTCGGCGTCGGCGCGCATGTCCTTGATGCCGCCAGGGGCGACGGTGGCCCGCAGCAGCGCCTGCGACGAACGCAGCGATGCGGCGCCGTCGGGCGACGGGTCGTCGGTCATCACCGCCGTGCACGCGGCCTTGCCCCAGCGGGCGCCCAGCTCGCCGGCGTCCAGCGCCGTGTAGATCCAGCCGGCGGTGAGCGTGAGCGGCTTGTGCTGGAGTATCTGCCGGTCGGTGAACGACTCCAGCCAGCGGCGCACGGTCTCGGCCTGGCCGCGGGACCACAGGGCCGGCCATGACGCGGCCACGAGATCGCCGGCCGCGGTCACCTCGCCGGCGGCCAGCAGGTGGAACACCGCGAGGTCGGGCAGGTCGCGCTCCTCGTACCAGCCCGCGACCAGCCGGTGCGACTCCCGCGGGCGGGCGGGCCGCCGGCTCCCCAGCTCCGCCTCGAGCATCTCGGCGAAGAGGTGGTGGTAGCGGTAGTGCGCCAGCTGCTCGCCCAGCGGGACGACGAAGAGCTCCTCACGCGCGACCCGGGCGAGGAGCTCGCCGGCGTCGTCGCGCCCGGTGACGACGGCGCAGAGCTCGGGCGTGAGCTCGGTCAGGACGGAGGTCTCCAGCAGGAACGTCTGGACCTCCTCCGGCTGCCGCTCGAGCACCTCTTCGGCGAAGTACGACGCCACCTCGCGACGGTCGCCCCTGACCTGGGCGAGCCACTCCGCCGGCGGGCGCCCGGCCGCGGCGAGGCAAGCGAGCTGGAGCCCGGCCGCCCACCCCTCGGTGGCCTCGACGAGCCTGCCGACCTCGTCGTCGTCGAGGACGAGGCCGTGCAGACGCACCAGCTCCCCGGCCTCGTCCCTGTCGAAGGCGAGCTCCTGCACGCCGACCTCCAGGACCTCGGCGGACGCACGCATGCGCGCGAGGTGCAGCGGCGGGTCTGTACGGGTCCCCACGGCGAGCTGCGCGCCGGGAGGGAGACCGCGCCGCACGAAGGACACGATCTCCCACGAGCGCGACGACCCCAGGAGGTGGGCGTCGTCGAGGACGAGGACGAACGGCTCCGCCTCTGCCAGCGCCTCGGCGAGCAGCGGCAGGACGCGCTCCTGCAGCGGCGGCACGGCGAGCCGCAGCGAACGCTCGACCGCCGCGTCGACAGGCGCCAGCGGCGCCAGGGCGCGGCTCAGGCAGGTGAGCAGCACGACCGGGTCGCCGTCGGCCTCTTCGACCTGGATCCAGGCGCATGGCCTCTCGTCTTCGTCGACCCACTGGCGGAGCGTGGTGGTCTTGCCGGTACCCGCCGGAGCCGACACGACGACCAGCGGCCGCGCGCTCCTGCCGAGCACCTCGAGCACCGCCCGCCGCCGTACCGCCCGCGTGCGGGCCACGGGAGTCGTCAGCTTGGCGAGCCGGACCCCGTCGGAGCCGGAAACGTCACGCACCCTGACCCCCTCCCTCACGTGCCGTCCCACGGTCAGTCTACGTCCGGCGCCGGATGCCGTCACCTGCGTGGTGCGCCACGGAGGACCGCGGCCCCCGACCTTCCCGACCTCACCCCGGATGCTGCTTCGCCCCACGGCAGCGCCCGCGACCGGCGCCTCTGAGAGAACGTACCCGAAGGCGGGCGGCGGTCGCTGTTTGGTGATGAGGGGTGGGGGCGAAACGCGGTGCCGTCAGCCGTCGAGACCGGTCCCGGGCGTCGCGCTCTCGCTCGCGGCGCCCCCGGCCGTGGCGGAGCCGGGCACGAGGGGGCTCTGGTCGATGGCCTCGAAGGCCTTGTGGAGCGCGGAGAGCAGGGCGCCCTGCGAGTGGCCCCGATACCGGTAGCGGATGGTCGCCTCGATCTCGGGGCGCTCGGTCAGGACGTTGCGGCCGGTGAGGATGCGGGCGAAGAAGTCCGAGGCCGCCGGCATGATCAGCGTGGTGCCGGCCGCCACCACGACGCCGTCGGTGTCGACCTCGAGGACGATGCCGACCCGCTTGTACATC
>CAIXSE010000388.1 GCA_903921965.1 uncultured Thermoleophilia bacterium
CCGCTGGCAAGGGGAGCCCGGAGCAAGCGGAACATCATCACCTGGTCCACGCGCGGCAAGCACCCGTGGATCGTCATCGCCGTGTGGATCGTCGTCGCCGGCGCGCTGTCCATGGGTCCGACCATCCAGAGCGTGACCAGCAACGACGCCTCCAAGTCGCTCGCGGCCACCGTCGAGAGCAAGCGCGCCGACGCGCTGCAGCAGGCGGAGTTCTCCGACGCCAGGGGCACCCCGGTCATCGTCGTCTACAGCTCGGACACCGCGCTGGGCGACGCGCAGAAGGCCGCCATCGGCGAGGGCGAGGCCTGGCTCAAGAGCGGCGCCGAGCCAATCAACAGCGCCAGCGTCCAGCTCTCGGAGGACGGCAAGGGCGCGCTCATCTTCGCCAGCCTGGACGGCAACCCGGGCGAGGAGTCCTTCCGCGACTCGGTGCAGGCCATCCGCGACCACTTCGGCGACTCGGTGAGCGGCATGCAGGTGCGTGTCACCGGCCCCGGCGGCCTCATCACCGACGTGTACAAGATCTTCCTGAACGCCGACATCAAGCTCCTCATCGGCACCGTGATCCTCGTCCTGGTCCTGCTGCTGCTCATCTACCGCTCGCCGGTGCTGCCGTTCGTACCGCTCATCACGGTGGGCTTCGGCTACTTCGTGGCCGGCGGCCTGCTCGCGATCTTCGCGAACGCCCTCGGCGACACGCTCTCGGGGCAGGCCACGTCGCTCATGGTGATCCTGCTGTTCGGCGCCGGCACCGACTACGGCCTGCTGCTCATCTCGCGGTACCGCGAGGAGCTGCGCCACGAGCCCGACGCGCGCAAGGCCCTGGCCACGGCGCTGGCGGAGACGTGGGAGGCGATCGCCGCCAGCGGCCTCACGGTGACGCTGGCCGTGCTCACCCTGGCCTTCGCCGAGTACGGCGACTACACGTCGTTCGCGCCGGTGCTCGGGGGCGGCGTGTTCGTCACGCTCATCGCCGCCCTCACCCTGATGCCGGCGATCCTGGCCCTGCTGGGCCGCCGCGCCTTCTGGCCTCGCGTCCCCAGGCTAGGCGAGGCCGGCAAGCAGGGCGCCTGGCAGAAGGTCGCCGAGCGCGTCGCCCGCTCGCCGCGACGCGCCGCCGGCATCGTCGCGGCGGTCCTCGTCGTGCTCGCGCTCGGCTGCTTCTTCTACAGCCCGCGCTTCAGCTTCACCGACGACTTCCTCACGAGCATGCCGTCCAAGGAGGGGTTCGCGCTGCTCGAGAAGCACTTCCCCAAGGGGGCGCTCGCCCCGACGACGGTGCTCATCAAGGCCAGGGAGGCGCCGCCCGAGTTCGTCGCCGGCATGATCACCGGCATGCTCAACCAGAGTCCCGGCGTGGCCGCCGCCTTCCCCATCGGGACCGCACAGGACGGCAAGCTCCTCGGCTTCCAGGTCATCTTCGAGGGCGACCCGTACTCCAAGCAGGCGCTCGAGCAGCTCCGGCAGCTGCGGGAGACGGCGCGCAAGGCGGCCGCCCAGGGAGGGGGCGAAGCCCTGGTGGGCGGCCCCACCGCCATCCAGGCCGACACCTGGGCGATCAGCAACCGCGACACGCTGGTGATCGCCGCCATCGCCCTGGTGGTCGTCGGGGTGATACTGGCGCTCCTGCTGCGCGCCCTTGTCGCGCCGCTCTACCTGCTGCTCACGAACGTCCTCTCGTACCTCGCCGCCCTGGGGGCCACCATCGTCATCACCGAGAAGCTCCTCGGCTGGGGGCAGATCAGCTACCGCATCCCGCTGTACATGTTCATCTTCCTGGTCGCCCTGGGCAGCGACTACAACATCTTCATCACCACGCGCATCCGCGGTGAGGCCATGCTGCGCGGCCTGCAGGAGGGCACGGTGCGGGCGCTGGCCGCCACCGGCGGCGTCCTCACGAGCGCCGGCATCATCCTCGCCGGCACCTTCCTCATCCTGCTCTCGCAGCCGGTCAAGGACCTCGGCGAGATCAGCATCGGCGTGGCGCTCGGCGTGCTCATCGACACGTTCCTGGTGCGTACCGCGCTGGTGCCGGGCCTGAC
>CAIXSE010000389.1 GCA_903921965.1 uncultured Thermoleophilia bacterium
CCGGACGGCGGGGGCGCGGGGGGCTGACGCCGCCGCGCCCGGCGCGCTACCCGCGACGTTCGAGCGCCAGCTTCACCCCGAGGCCGATCAGCACGATCCCGCCGCAGCGCTCGATCCAGCGCTGCACGGCGGGCCGGGCCCGAAGCCACTCCGAGAGCAGCCCGGCGGAGAGCCCCACCGGTCCCTTCACCATGAAGGTGAGCGCCGCGAAGGTCAGGCCCAGGACCATCACGATGAGGCCGGGCCGCGTGGCGCCGGACTGGATGAACTGCGGCAGGAAGGCGAAGTAGAAGATCGTGATCTTCGGGTTGGTGATGTTGGAGACCGCGCCGTCCAGGAAGAGCCTGCGAAGCGAGCGCTCGGGCCTGCGTCCCAGGGGGAAGTCGGTGTGCCCGGCGCGCAGCATGGTGACGCCGAGGTACACGAGGTAGGCGGCGCCGGCGAGCTTGACGGCGAGGAAGAGCGGCTCGGAGGCGCGGAGCAGTGCGCCGAGCCCGACGGCCGAGAGGAACGTGTGGCCCACGAGGCCGGTGCTCACGCCGGCGGCTGTGACCACGCCGGCGCGCGCGCCCTGCGCGATGGACCGGGACATCACCAGCAGCATGTCCTGGCCCGGCGTGACGATCAGCACCAGCGAGGCCGCGACGAACAGCGGCCACTGCACCTCAGACAACGGTCCCTCCCCTGTCGGCCGGCTTCGAGCCGCCGGTCTGCGCAAGGATACGCCACGCGCGCGGCGTACCACTGGGAGTCTCGGTCGTTGTTCGAGGAAGGGATGTGCCACGCGCCTGCGTGAGCCCAGCACGAAGAAACTCCTGCAGCGGACCGCGCTGGCGACGTTCGTCATCGTCGGGCTGCTGATGGGCGCCGTGGTCCTCCTGGCGATCATCGGCTCGCTGGGCAGGCGCACCGTGGCCGCCGACGTGGCCGTGCTCAAGGAGCCCGCGCCCGATGTGCGGCACTGGATGGACGTCAACGTCAAGGTCGTGGGCGTGGACCTCAACCGCGAGACGCTGTCGCTCCAGCTCGAGTGCATCCCCCAGGGCGACGAGCTGATCGGGCTCACCGGGGGGAAGCTCCTGTATCCGGCGACGGTCACGCTCGGCATCTCGCCGGAGGGCACCACCAGGAAGGTCGTCTTCAAGGGCGAGAACACCGGTGCGATCCTGAACGTGGGCCTGGACTTCGACGGCAACGTCAACGACTACCCCTGGGACGGGCACGCCACCTCCCTGTGGGTGTCGGCGACCATGAAGGCCGGCGGGAAGACGGTGGCGGTCCCGGTCAGGCTGGCCGCCTACGGCGCCTGGCCCGGCCTCGACATCAAGGTCCACGCGAGGACGGCGCAGTACGGCGCCGAGATACCGCGTGAGCTCGACTTCGTCGTCACGCGGTCCGGGGCCACGGTGGGGGTCGTGTACTTCTCCATCGCCCTGACCTGGGCCCTCATCTTCAGCGTGGTCGGCATGGTCGTGTCGGTGATCTTCTCCGGGCGCAAGCCCGAGATTGCCATGCTCGCCTACTTCGGCACGCTGCTGTTCGCGATGACGGCGTTCCGCAACGCCCTGCCGGGGACGCCGCCGATGGGCGCGGCCAGCGACTACGTCGCCTTCTTCTGGGGGTACGCGGTCGCCATCGTCGCGATCGTGGCGGTGTCGATAGCCTGGCTGACACGGCAGACGGCGAAGGCCGAGGCGCCCGGCGCCCAGAGGGCCCCGTCCGCGGTCGACGACGTCACGTACGTGCCGCCGGAGGAGGTCTCGCCCCAGGCCCAGGTCGCGCCGCGCGAGGACGGCGCCTGAGTCGCGCCGCTCAGGCCGCGTGCTCCGCGGCTTCCGGCTTCGCGGGGCCGTCTTCGGCGGGCGCCGCGGGCTCCGCCCGCTCGGCCCGCCGCGCCGCCCCGTAGATCGGCACCTCCACGGCCTGCACCAGGCCGCCGACCAGCCAGGCCAGCGGGATGGAGAACGTCTGCGACATCCAGCCGAGCCCGACCTGGCCCGCGGTCGACCCGGCGTCGCCGAAGAGGGCGTCCAGAGAGATGATCGTCGCGCGCTCCTCGGAGCGGATGCGCGCGTTCAGCCAGCCCTGCTTCACCGGCATCGAGACGCCGAACGCCAGGGCCGAGACGAGGTACAGCGGCACGGCCACCCAGAAGCTCGTCACCAGCGCCGCGCCCACGACGGCCGCCGTCGAGATGCCCGCGCAGACCATGAGGATGAGGCCGCGGTCGGGCACCCGCGTCATGATCCGGCCCACGAGGACGTTGCCGAGGATCTGCGTGAGCCCGACCAGGGCCGCGATCACGCCGGTCACCCACACCAGGTCCTGGCCAAGCAGGTCGAGGAAGTACTTCTGCCACGAGTAGAAGCCGTACATGAAGAACACGCCCTGCACGAGCGAGGCGAACATGATGAAGCGCACCGTCCGGTCCTTCAGGCCGAAGGTCACGCCGGCGCGCGCGATGCGCCGCGTCTCGCGCACGAAGCTGTGGGCGTTGAGCGGGCGTCCCTTGAAGCCGAGGTCGCGCATCACGAGCACGCCGAGCAGGAAGGCAGGGACGAGGATCGCGGCGCGCAGCGCGTAGGGGATCCACAGGTCCACCTGGCCGAGGAAGCCGCCGGCGGTCGTGCCCACCAGCATGAAGATCCCGAAGGTGATGCCGTAGCGGGCGAAGATGGGCTCGAGCCTGCCCTCGTAGCCGACGGAGTGCAGCGCGTCCACCATCCAGGCGTCGACGGCGCCGGTGTAGAAGGTGTAGCCCAGCCCGAGCAGGGCCGACGCCGCGGCGAACGGCCAGACGCCGAGGTGGGCGAGCCCGAACCACAGGTACAGCAGCGTGGACACCAGGATGATGCCGACGGCGAGCAGGTAGGAGGCCCTCCGCCCCAGCGTGTCGGCGACGACGCCGGTCGGCACCTCGAAGAACGCCTGCGACACGGTGTAGGCGGCGTTGACGAGCATCACCTGGTAGATGTCGAGGCC
>CAIXSE010000390.1 GCA_903921965.1 uncultured Thermoleophilia bacterium
GGCCGAGCTCGCCCATCCCGGCGTGGACGGCGACCGGGATGCACAGGACCTGGTAGGCCGGCATCACGTGGGCGCGTGCCGCGTAGCCCGGGGAGCGGATGTACGCGGCGAGCGTGACGGCGATGACGGCGAGCCGCACGTGCGCGCGGGGTCGCCCCGGGTCTTGCCGGCGTGGCTGCAGACGTCGGCCGGGGCGGGCGGCCCGTCGACCACGTCCTCGCGCGAGAGCCGCACGAGGAAGTCGTGCTCGCTGCCCAGCAGCGGCAGGTCGAGCGGGCCGCCCACCCGGCCGAGGCCGGGCAGGGCCCGCGTGGCGTCATCCCGCCGCCGCCGCTCGGGGTGACGCCCGTAGTACTCGTCGTACTCGGGCGTCCCCGGCACCAGGGCGCCGCGCGCCTGGACGTTGTCGCGCTCGTCGTAGCGCGGCCGGGAGGTGCTCACGCGGCCGCCGTCCTCACCGCGCGGCGGTCATCCCGCGGCGTCCTCCGCGGCCTGCGTCATCGCCTTGACGTTCTCGAGCGGGGCGTCTACCGGGATGTCGCAGCCCGACTGCAGGATGTAGCCGGTCGGGCCGATGTCGTTGACGAGCTTCGTGCAGTGCTCGTACACCATCTCCGGCGTGCCGCTCGCCAGCAGCGCCGGCGGCACGTCGCCCATGATGCACAGGTGGTCGCCGAGGACCTCCTTGGCCTTGCGGATGTCGGTCATGCTGTCCAGCGAGAGGATGCACCTGTTCGCCGGGAGCTCGAGGAGCCGCGGCAGGTCGCGCGTCCAGTCGGAGTCGAAGTGCAGGATGGGGATGAGCCCCGCCTCGTCGGTCTGACGCACGCACTCCTTCACGTAGGGCCACACGAAGCGGTCCCAGAGGGGCTGGGCGAGCATCTTGCTCGCCGAGCGCCAGCCGCCGATCCACACGCCGGGGGAGCCCATCGCCGCGCAGCCGGCGATCGCCGCGTCGTTCAGGCCGACGAACATCGCCTGTATGACCTCCTCGACCTTGTCCGGCATGCGGTAGAGGTCGAGCACGAACTGCGTGAAGGTGCGCCCGCCGCAGAGCGGCTCGAACGGCTGCATGACGATGGCCATGCTGAGGTACGGCATGTCGGCCGCGCTGCACTGCTCGATCACCGAGGGGCCCTTCTGCAGGTAGCCGACGAACTCCTCGATGAGGCCGGGGCGGATGCGTTCGTTGAGGAACTGCGCCTGGAAGGCCGGCCAGCCCATCTCCAGGATCCTGTCGTAGTCGTCGGTGGTCATGAGCCCCGACTCCTCGACCTGCCAGGGCTCGTCGGGGCCGACCTCGTAGCCGGGACGCTTCACGCCGGTCATCCAGATGAAGTTGAGCGCCGAGCTGGCGAAGCTCGGGTTGTTCACGCAGTCGGCGTTGCCGACCAGCTCGAAGGCATCGATGTTGGCCTGGGTCGAGACGTTCGCGTCGGAGAGGAACTCCTCGAGCGTCATGCCGGTGACGCGGGCGCACCACGCCACGCCCTCGAGACAGACGGGGACCTTGTCGACGGGCTCGAGGGCGACGGCCTTGCGCAGGCGCTCCCAGCGCGGGTCTGAGCTCGGGGCGATCATGCGGCACCTCCTGCGACGGCGGCGGCCGCGAGGTTGACCGCCTCCTGGGCGCTCGTGCCGGCGCCGTCGGCGCCGAGCTGGGCGCAGAGCTCGGCGGTCACAGGGCCGCCGCCGATGATGATCTTCACCGTGTCGCGCAGGCCGGCGGCGGTGAACGCCTCGATCGTCTCCCGCATCGCCGGGAAGGCGGTGGTGAGCAGGCACGAGAGGCCCACGACCCTGGCGTCGTTGGCGCGAGCGGCTGCCACGTACGCCGCGGCCGGCACGTCCACACCGAGGTCGATCACTTTGAAGCCGTTGGCACTGAGCACGCCGGCGACGATGTTCTTGCCGATGTCGTGGATGTCGGTCTTCACGGTGCCGAGGACGACGGTGCCGCGCGTCCCTGCCTCTGCCGCCGCGCTCGTGTCGAGCCCGAGCTCGGCGAGGGCGTTCTTGAAGATCTCGGCCGCCATGATGAGCTCGGAGAGGTAGTACTGCTCGGCCTCGTACTTGTCGCCGATGGTCTTCATGCCGGCCTGCAGGTTCGCGATGACGTCGGCGGGCGAGGCGCCGGCCGCCGTGGCCTCGCGCACCGCCGCGAGCACGTCGTCCTCGCGCATCTCCACGAGCGCCTGGGCGAGAGCGTCTGTCACGTGGACCTCCTTGAGGGGTGGAGCGCCGGCGGAGCGGCCGGGCTCCGGGAGAGAGGACGATGGGCGCGGGCGGCGAGCGTCGGGGGACGACCGTCCGCGCCCATCGGGGGGGCGGAGCCTGGCCCCACGGACGAGGGCACCGGGATACGGGTTGGGGCGGTGCGCTCGAACATGGCTGACGGGACGCCTCCGGGAAGCACTACCAGACGGACACGGTCATTTATATAGTCATTATGTGAAACCATAGAAGACGGTCTCCGGGCCTGTCAAGGCCCCGGACCCCCGTCCCGTTTCCTGTAGGCTGCGCGAGGCGTCGTGAGCCGCGAAGGGAGAAGGCATGGAGTTCGAGAACGTCATCCGCGGGCGTCGGAGCATCCGCGCCTACACCCAGGAGCCCGTCCCGCAGGACCTGGTGCGCGAGATCCTCGACGAGGCGCGCTGGGCGCCGTCGTCGCGCAACACCCAGGCGTGGAACGTGTGGGTGCTGGGCGGCGATGCCCTCGAGCGCTTCAAGACCGCCTTCAAGGCCGCCCTCGACCGCGACGAGCCCGAGCGGCTCGACATCGCGGGCACGGTCACCGGCGACTGGCCGGCGTCCTGCTCGGCGCGCGCGGTCGAGCTCATGAAGACGCGCGCCGACACGCTCGAGGCGGCCGGCGAAGCCTCCGGCCCGGCCGCCTCCCTGGCGCGCATGGCCGACTGCTTCGGCGCGCCGCTCCTGCTCGTCTTCGGCTTCGAGTCGTGCCTCAGCGACGCCTCGGCGTGCTACGACACGGCCTCGCTCGTCCTCAGCGCGAGCCTCGCCGCGGAGAACCGCGGCCTGGGCACCTGCCAGTCCACGACGCTCGTGCGCTACCCGGACCTGCTGCGCGAGGTCCTCCCGGGCTCCGACGAGAAGAAGATGGTCGTCGCCATGACGCTCGGCTGGCCCGACGCCGGGCACCCCATGAACACCTTCACGCGCTCGCGCGCGCCACTGGACGAGCTCGTCACCTGGGTCTCCTGACGGCGCGCGGTCGTCGCGGGCGAGCGCGTGAGCATCTTCCGGCGCATCACTGAGGAAGACGTCCACCGGCGGCGCTGGCAGCTGCTGGCGCTCACGTCGGTGGGCTCCTTCATGTGGCCGCTCGACGGGTCCATCGTCAACGTGGCCATGCCCGTCATGGGGCCGGCGCTGCACCTGAGCTTCACCGCCGCGGTGTGGGTCTCGGCCGCGTTCCTGCTCACCACGGCGGTGCTGCTCATCCCCGCCGGCCGCCTCGCCGACCAGCACGGCCGGGTGCGCTTCTACCTGATCGGCATCGCCCTGTTCACGATCGCCTCGGCGCTCTGCGCCGTCAGCACGAGCGGCGCCTGGCTCATCGGGTCGCGGATCCTCCAGGGCGGGTCCGCCGCGCTCATCGGCGCCACGTCGGCCGCCATCGTGACCTCCGTCTTCCCGCCTCACGAGCGCGGCCGGGCGCTGGGCATCAACGTCATGGCCGTCTACATCGGCCTCACCGTCGGCGGCCCGCTCGGCGGCATCATCGTGGACACCATCGGCTGGCGCTGGATCTTCCTCATCAACCTGCCCATCGGCGTCGCC
>CAIXSE010000391.1 GCA_903921965.1 uncultured Thermoleophilia bacterium
AGCCCACGACGACCCAGGGAGACTGACCGTGATCCGCCTGTTCAACTCACTGACCCAGCAGAAGGAGCCGTTCGAGCCCCGCGACCCCGGCAAGGCCGGCGTGTACTGCTGCGGCCCCACGGTCTACAACCTGGTCCACGTGGGCAACGCGAGGCCCTACGTCACATTCGCCGTCCTGCGCTCCTGGCTGCGGCACCGCGGCCTCGACGTCACCCTCGTGACCAACATCACCGACGTCGACGACAAGATCATCAAGAAGGCCAACGAGGAAGGCCGCGACTCGGCCGCCGTCGCGGAGGAGTTCACCGCCGCCTACGTGGAAGACACCGGGCGCCTCGGCATCCCCCGTCCCGACATCGAGCCCAAGGCCACCGAGACCATCCCCGAGATCATCGACCTGGTGTGCCAGCTGGTGAGCGGCGGCCACGCCTACGAGGCCGACGGGAGCGTCTACTTCCGCGTGCGCGGCTTCGGCGAGTACGGCAAGCTGAGCGGCCAGCGGATCGACGAGCTCGAAGAAGGCGTGCGCGTCGACACCGAGCCCGGCAAGGAGGACCCCCTGGACTTCGCCGTCTGGAAGGCGGCCAAGCCGGGCGAGCCTGCCTGGGAGAGCCCGTGGGGCCTCGGCCGGCCGGGCTGGCACATCGAGTGCTCGGCCATGGGCCTGCGCTACCTGGGCGCCGGGTTCGACGTGCACGGCGGCGGTCGCGACCTCATCTTCCCGCACCACGAGAACGAGATCGCCCAGAGCGAGGCGGCCGGCCTGCCGTTCGCCAGGGTGTGGATGCACAACGGCATGATCCGCAGCGAGGGCGAGAAGATGGCCAAGAGCGTGGGCAACATCTTCCTCCTGCGCGAGGTGCTCGACCGCTACGAGCCGTCGACGCTCCTCACGTACTTCCTCACCACCCACTACCGCAGCCCGCTCGAGTTCTCCGTCGAGAAGCTGGAAGAGGCGAAGGCGGCCTACGCCCGCATCACCGACGCGCTGGCCGACTTCGAGTTCCGCATCGAGAACGCGGGCCGCGCTGCCGAGCAGGGCGAGTGGCCCGACCTCACGCTCCGCGCCGAGGCCGCGCGCCTGCGGTTCGCCGAGCACATGGACGACGACCTCAACACCGCCGGCGCATTCGGCGAGCTCTTCGCCCTCATCGGCGAGGCGCGTCGCTACCTGGCCGCCGTGGACCGCGGCGAGGCGCCGCTCGACGCCGAGGCGCTGGTCGCCGTGTGCGAGGTGCTGCGCGAGTCGCTCGGCGTGCTCCTCGTGCCGCTGCCGGCGCCGCCGGTCGCGGAGACGACGGCCGGCAACGTCGCCGGCGACGACGCCGCGGCCTGCGCGACCGGCGTCCTCGCCCTCGTCCCGGCCGCCCGGCTGGCAGAAGACGAGCGCTGGGCCGACGTCGAGCTGGTGTACGCCGACCGGCTGTCGTGCGGCGACGCGTCGTACGCCTGCGTGCTCCGCGACCACCTGCGGGGCGAGAAGGACTGGGCGGGGGCCGACCGCATCCGCGACGAGTTGCAGGAGGCCGGCTTCGAGGTCCGCGACACGCCGCAGGGCACGCAGGTCGTGCGGCGCTGAGCGCGCGCGTCAGGAGAACTGCGTGAGGAAGGCCAGCGAGCCCACCATGCCGCCGGCGACGGCGCAGAACACGGCGGCCCAGCCGAGCTTCACGCTCCAGGTGAGCGGCGGTTCGGGGACCGGGGCCGCCTCCTCCGCGGGCGGGGACGCCGGCCTCGGCTGCGGTGCGACCATGGCGACGACCGCGAGAGCGACGGCGGCGGCCTCGAGGGCGGCGGCGGCGCCCGCCGCCACCGCGCCCACACCGCCGCCCATCGCGGTCAACGGCAGCAGCACCAGCAGCGGCGGCGCGCAGATGGCGATCGTGAGCAGCGAGCGCAGTCGCGGCCGGCGCGCGGCCAGCACCGCCGCGCCGAGCAGGAGCAGCGGCGAGGCGATCGTCCACCACAGCAGGAAGGTGATGCTTGTGGCCGCCAGCCAGTGCGGCCACTCTCTTGTCGCGGCGAGCAGCATGGCCGGAGCATACACGAGCGGCGGCGGCGCGAAGCCGGGTCCGGCGCCCGGGCGGCCCGTGCGGGAGCGCTGACGGCGTGGAGTGGATCTACGGACGCAACGTCGCCGAGCTGGCGCTCAGGTCGGGCGCGCGGCGCCGCGCGCACCGCGCGGCGGTCACCGCGCCGGCCCTGGCGAAGCTGCACGACGTGCTGCCGCGCTCGCTGCCCGTCGAGACGGTGGAGCCTGCGCGGCTCGACGAGCTCACCGGCAGCCGTGAGCACCAGGGCGTGGCGCTGCAGGTCGACCCGTACCCGTATGCGTCCGCCGACGAGCTGCTCGGCGCCGAGCTCCTGGTGGTGCTCGACGAGGTGAGCGACCCGCGCAACCTCGGCGCGGTGGCGCGCAGCGCGCTCGCCGCCGGCGCGGCAGGGCTCGTGGTGCCGCGCCACCGCTCGGCGTCGGTCACGCCGGCGGCCGTCAAGGCTTCGGCCGGCGCCCTCGAGCACCTCCGCGTGGCCCAGGTGACCAACGTCGTCGCCCTCCTCAAGGAGGCGAAGCGCGCGCAGAGCTGGGTCTACGGCGCCGCCGGCGAGGCCGGGCTCTCGTACCTCGACCTCGACCTCACCGGCCCGGTGGTGCTCGTGTTCGGCGCCGAGGGCAAGGGGCTGCGCCCGCTGGTGGCGCGCACGTGCGACGAGCTCGCCGCCATCCCCGTCGAGGCTCCCGTGGAGAGCCTCAACGTCAGCGTGGCGGCGGCGCTGTTCCTGTTCGAGGCACGCCGGCAGCGGGCGGCGGCCGGCAGGCCTCCGGGGGACCGGTGACCGACACGCTGTACATCGTGGACGGCTACAACGTGCTGCACCACGTGTTCCGCGGCGCGTCCAAAGACGAGATCTTCGCGCGCCGCGACTGGCTCGCCGACCGACTCGCCGGCTTCGCCGCGCTCCACGGCGCCCGCGCCGTGCTGGTCTTCGACGGGCACGGCGTCGAGAGCACCAGCAACGTGCCCTTCAAGGGCGGTCCGCTCGAGGTCGTCTTCTCGGGCGGCAAGTTCACGGCCGACACGCTCATCGCCCGGCGTATCGCGGGGCGTCAGGCCGACCAGCGTGTCGTGGTGGTCTCGGCCGACCAGGAGGTCCAGCGGACGGCGGCGCGGGCCGGCGTCAGCCGCATGACGCCGCGCGAGTTCGCAACCGGGCTCGGCCCCACGAAGGAGGCTCTTGCTTCTTCGCAAGAAGTCAGTACAATGCCCTCACGGCTTGAGGATAAAGTAGACCCTGAGACTTTGCGAAGGCTCGAGGAACTGCGGAACAAGCCGACATAGCCCGGGGGGCGTCGCCCTCCCCGGGTTTTGCAGGGTAAACACACTCGTGCACGGCACACGCCGACGCTGGGGGGGCAACAAGATGGCGCGTCAGGCCGACCACAGCCGTTCCGCAGGCTCAAGCCACAACCCTCAACCCTTCAGTGAGAGTGCCGACTTCGCGCTCGTCCAGGCCTTCAGGCGAGGCAACCGCGCCGCGCTCGACGCGCTCATGCTCCGCTATCACCAGTTCGTGCGCCTCAAGGCGAGCTCGTACTTCCTCGCCGGCGGCGACGCCGAAGATCTCATCCAGGAGGGCATGCTGGGCCTGTACAAAGCCGTCCGCGACTACCGCGACGACCGCCAGGCCTCGTTCCGCAGCTTCGCCGAGCTCTGCATCACACGGCAGATCATCACGGCCATCAAGACGGCGACGCGCCAGAAGCACGTGCCCCT
>CAIXSE010000392.1 GCA_903921965.1 uncultured Thermoleophilia bacterium
CGCCGCCCGGGAGACCGCCGGGGAGCGGAGCGCGGCCGAGCGCGAGGCGCGCATCGCCGCCGAGACCGCCGAGCGCGAGCTCAAGAACGTGCGCGGCCGGCTCCGCGACCTCGAGGAGGTCACGGCGCGCGACCGCCGCGCCCTCGAAGGCATCGCGGCCGAGCGCGCCGAGGCCGCCGCCGAGGCGGAGGGCGCCGCCGAGAAGGCCGCGGCCGCCCTGTTGCAGGCGGAGCAGCTCAAGCCGGACATCGAGGCCGCGGAGGCGGCGCTCTCCGCCCTCGAGGCGGAGCACGCCGCGGCCCTCTCCGAGGCCACGAGGCGCCGCGTCGAGCTCGACGAACGCCGCGCGGCCGCCAGGCGCGCCGCGGCGCAGCGCGAGGCTGCGAGGGCGCGCGCCGCCGAGGGCCGGGCGCGTCTCGCGCTGCTCGACGGACGGCTCGAGACGCTGCCCGGGGTGAGCGAGGTCTGCCGCGAGCTCACCGGCGCGGCCTCGCGGCTCGCCGAACGGGCGCGCACCGTCGTCGCCCGTCTCGAGGGCCGCGGCGAGTCGGACGCCTCGCTGGACCGCGGCCGCCTGCGTGCCCTGGCCGAGAACGAGGCGGGGCTGCGGCACCGCCTCGCCGAGCTGGGCGAGCGGCGCACCGCGGCGCGCGTGGCGCTGGCGCGCCTCGACGACCGCCGCGCCGAGCTGGCGACGGCGCTCGACGAGATCGCCGAGCGCTACGAGCGCGCCGCCTTCCCGCCGCCGGCCGGCGAGGCCGAGGAGCGGGAGCTCCGCGAGCGCGCCGACCGCCTCGCCAAGCGGCGCGAGCGCATCGGCCCCGTGAACCCGCTCGCCGAGGCGGAGTGCGCCGAGCTCGGCGAGCGCGCCGCGTTCATGCGCGAGCAGCGCCGCGACCTCGAGAAGTCGGTGGACGAGCTCGAGTCGCTCATCAAGGAGCTCACGGCGCAGATCGACGCGGAGTTCGCCGAGACCTTCGCCGCCGTCCAGGAGCAGTTCGAGCACATGGTGACCGTGCTGTTCCCGGGCGGGCGCGGCACGCTGAAGCTGGTGGAGCCGAACGGCGACGATCCCGGCGGCGTGAGCGTCGAGGTCAAGCCCGCCAAGAAGCTCGGCAAGAAGCTCCAGCTCCTGTCGGGCGGCGAGCGCGCCCTGGTGGCCATCGCCTTCCTGATGGCGCTGGTCCTGGCGCGACCGTGCCCCTTCTACATCCTCGACGAGATCGAGGCGGCGCTCGACGACGTCAACATCGGCCGGCTCGTCCAGCTGCTCCGCGACTACCGCGAGCGCACGCAGTTCCTCATCATCACCCACCAGAAGCGGACGATGCAGGCGGCCGACGTGCTGTACGGGGTCACCATGGGGCCCGACGGCGCGTCCCAGGTGGTCAGCGCGCGTATGGCCGAGGACGCGATCGACCGCGAACAGGCGGAGAAGCACCGCAAGGCCGGACCGGCGGAGGGCTGAGGCCCCGCGAGACGCGGGGGCGCGCCGGGGCCGCGGGCCGGCCCGGCTCCGTTCCGGCCGGCAGGACGAGACGACACGACGCGGCCGCCGAGGCCGCACACGAGGGGAGCGGACCCGTGGAATGGCATGAGGTGTTCAAGGGCGTCGCCGAGGACCAGGTCCCGGAGGCGGTGCTGGAGGAGGAGGCGAAGGAACGCAAGGGGCTCTTCGGCCGCTTGCGCCGCAACCTCGGCAAGGCCCGGGCGGCGGTGGCCGACGGCCTGAAGGCGGCGGTGTACGTGGGCGTCGACCGCCGCCTGTACGAGCAGACGGAGGAGATCCTCATCGCCGCCGACGTCGGCGTCGACGGCACCGTCAAGATCGTGGACGAGCTCGAGCGACGCTGCACGGCGAAGAAGATCGAGACCAGGGAGCCGTTCCAGAACGAGCTGGCCGACGTGGTGGCCGAGCTGTTGCGCCCCGACGACCCCGAGAAGCAGCGCATCGACGTGACGGAGCAGCCGACCGTGATCCTCATGGTCGGGGTCAACGGCACCGGGAAGACGACCACCATCGGCAAGATCGCCTGGCGTCTCAAGGAGCTCGGCAAGACGCCCGTGATGGTGGCCGGCGACACGTTCCGCGCCGCCGCAGTCGAGCAGCTCACGGAGTGGTCGCGCCGCGTGGGTTGCGAGATCGTGAAGCAGGACGAGGGCAGCGACCCGGCGGCCGTGGTGTTCGACGGCGTCGCGGCGGCGCGCTCGCGCGGCGCCGACGTCGTGCTCATCGACACGGCGGGCCGCCTGCACACACAGGTCAACCTCATGCGCGAGCTCGAGAAGGTGCGCCGGGTCGTCGAGAAGCAGCTGCCCGGCGCCCCGCACGAGACGCTCCTCGTGCTCGACGCCACCACCGGCCAGAACGGCCTGCGCCAGGCGCAGGAGTTCCAGCAGGCCGTCGACGTCAGCGGAGTGGTGCTCACCAAGCTCGACGGCACCGCCAAGGGCGGCATCGTGGTGGCCATCCACGAGACCCTCGGCATCCCCATCAAGCTCATCGGCGTCGGCGAGCGGCTCGAGGACCTGCGCCCGTTCGAGGCCGACGTGTTCGCGCGCGCCATCTTCGGCAGCGACGCCGACGAGGGCGGCGCCTGACAGGTGCGGCCCGGCGGCGCGGGCCGCGCCGGCCTGCGCCGCGGACGTGTGCGAGCGAGGCCTGACGGGCCTCATCGGCCCTCTCGAGTCCGGCCGCCCTCAAGCAGGCCGCGCCGCGCCGGCCTCGTCCGCGCGCGCCGGGAGGAGCGGTCCGGCCGCCCGCATCGATCGGGCAGGAGCCCGCCCGGGACACCTTGCCATCGGCTGCGGAAGCACATACAGTTCAACCGCTCAACGGTGGCCTGAGACAACCGGACGACGTGCACTCCGGCTCTCACCCACGGCCACCCCCGGGAAATGAGGCCGTATGAGTTTCGTCTTCATTGCCGGACGTACGTTGGAGCAGGGGCGGCAGGAGATCCTCGGCAAGCACTCCGAAGAGTACGCCGCCATCGTCGGGACCCTGGACATGAACGAGGACGATCTCGCCCGCGCGGGACTCGCTCCGGGTCAGCACGTACGCGTGCGCTCGGAGTGGGGCGAGGCCACCTTCGTCTGTGCCAGCGGCGACCTGCCTCCAGGTCTCGTCTTCGCGCCGTACGGGCCCCCCACGTGCCGCTTGATGGGCGGGGAGACCGACGGCACCGGCATGCCGACGCAGAAGGGCTGGGAAGTCGAGGTGGAGCCTGCCGACGGCTAGCGCAGGCGGCCCGGCTCGCGACCACAAGGAGCATCGGAGACATGGAGAGACAGGACTCACGAGAGAAGCCTGGACGCGCGGAGCTGCGGAGAGCGCGCGCGCCGGAGGGCGTGTCGCACACCGGCGAGGCCGGTGCGTGGGAGTGGCTGGGCGACGACTACTGGCTGCCCCACCGTGTCCGCGGCAGCAACCGCGGCCGCGCCCTGGGCTGAGCGTTCCAGGCTCCGCCCCGTGAGGGCGACGACTGACCCGCTCGACGTCACACCAGCGACTCGAAGGAGAATCCAGCGGTGGCCATCGTCAGCGACGCGGTGTGCACCTTCTGCGGGTGCACCTGTGACGACATAGAGCTACACACCGAGGGCGACGATATCGTCAAGGCGAGGCGGGCGTGCCGCCTGGGGACCACCTGGTTCACCAGTCACGGCGTCGAGGCCACGCTTCCGGCGGCGCTCGTCGGCGGCGAGCCGGCGAGTCTGGACGAGGCGGTCGCCGAGGCCGCCGACATCCTTGCCGGCGCCGACTACCCGCTGCTCTACGGCCTCAGTAACACGACGTGCGAGACCCAGCGTCTCACGGTTGGGCTTGCCGAGCGCTTGAGGGGCGCCATCGACAGCCACTCCTCCCTCTGACACGGCCCGACGGAATTAGCCTCCCAGTTGGGAGGCCGGTCGAAGGCTACGCTCGGGGAGATCAAGGATCGCGCCGACCTCGTCATCTACTGGGGCGCGAACCCCGCCGAATGTCATCCGCGACACATGTCGCGCTACTCGCTCATGCCCAAGGGGCAGTACGTGCCCGAGGGCCGCAAGGGACGCACGCTGGTGGCGGTGGACATCCGCCCCACGCCGACCACGAAGATCGCCGACGTCTACCTGCAGATCCGGCCGGGCAAGGACTTCGATGCCCTCACCGCACTCCTCGCCCTGGTCAAGGGCCACCCGGTGGACGCGGCGCGTGTCGAAGAGACGGGGCTCACGCTGGAACAGCTCCAGGATCTCGCCGACCGCATGAAGAGCGCCCGGTACGGAGCCATGTTCTTCGGCATGGGGCTCACGATGACCCGCGGGAAGCATCACAACACGCTCGCCATCCTCACGCTGGGGGTCGAGCTGAACGACTACACGCGGTTCGTGGCCATGCCGCTCAGGGGTCACGGCAACGTCACCGGCGGCGACGCCGTCACAGGGTGGCTCACCGGCTATCCGTTCGGCATCGACTTCATGCGCGGCTACCCTCGCTACAACCCCGGTGAGTTCACCTGTGTCGACCTGCTGACCAGGCGTGAGGTCGACGCCGTGCTGGTCGTCGCCGCCGACCCGGGTGCGACCATGCCGCAGCCGGCCATCGACCACATGGCGCGTGTGCCCACCATCGCGCTCGATCCGCACATCTCGCACACCAGCCGTCTCGCTCGCGTGCACATCACCACGGCCACCACCGGCATCAGCGCTCCGGGCACCGTGTACCGGATGGACGAGTTGCCGCTCAAGGTGCGTCCCGCACTGGAGTCGCCGTACCCCACCGACGAGGTCGTGGTGCGCCGGCTGATCGCCGAGATAGAGAAGCGGCTCGTGCACAAGGGCGCGGCGACGGCAGGCCGGACCGCCGCCGCTCCGGTCGCGCGCGCGGCCGTGGCCGGCGCCGGCGTGGTCAAGCTCACGCTCAAGACGCTCCTGGTCACGCCGCTCGAGGCCGAGGTCCTGTCTCCCGACGTGCTCGACGGGCTCACGCGGGACCAGATCCTCGCGTTGCCGGTGTACCTCGGCAAGCGCTGCCTGCCGCTCGGTGACTACTTCGACGTCGAGGGCGACGGCTCGGCCGCGCTGGAGCTTCACGGCGACCTGCGCAAGGTCAAGCTCATCGGACAGGGCATGACCTCAGGGAGCATCACGATCCACGGCAACGCCGGCATGCACCTCGGCGCCTCGATGTCGGGCGGCACGATCACCGTGTCCGGCGACGCCGGCGACTGGCTGGGCGCCGAGATGAAGGGCGGCTCGATCCACGTGCACGGCGACGCCGGCGGCCAGGTGGGCGCCGCCTATCGGGGCAGCCCCGTCGGCATGCGCGGCGGTGAGATCCTCATCGACGGCCGGGCCGGGCTTGAAGTGGCCATGCGCATGCGTCGCGGCCTCATCAGCATCATGGGGCCGGTGGGCGACGCGGCGGGCCTCGAGATGAAGGGAGGGACGCTCGTCCTCGGCGGCAAGGTGGGTATCCGCGTCGGTGCCTGGATGACCCGGGGCACCATCGTGACCTGCGAGTCCACCAGACTGCTGCCGACGTTCCTCTACGACTGCACCTACCGTCCGGCGTTCTTCGGCATGTACGCGCGGCACCTCGACGAGCGCGGGGTCACGCTGCCCGCCGAGGCGCGCGCCGGCGTGTTCAGCCGCTATACCGGAGACACCTCCGGGCTGGGCCGGGGCGAGGTCCTCGTGTGCCGGCCGGCCGTCACGGCCTGACCGGGAGCGGCCGGACTCCAGGGCCCGGCACCCGCGGCGCGAGTGGCGGGATCGCTGCTCGCGCCGCGGGTGCCGGGCGTACGCATGCCTGCCGCCGCGGCCCTCGCCCGGCGGGTGCAAGGGCACGGTCTGCCGGCGCGTGCCGGCCCCGGCGGCGCCGGACGACCCGTCGTGACCGGTTGGTGACACACCGGTCCCACACTTGGCTGTTCCTCTAGGGAAATTCGCTCTTGACAGGTCGCCTGCGGCGGCACTAGGGTCGAAACACGAGTTCGAGGCTACCCCTGCGGAAGGGATGGCCCCAGGCTGATTTCACTCTCCGCGCCGATCAGCCGGGCTGCCGAGTTTTCCTGGCGGCCTGGCTTTGCTGTGTCATGGGTCGGGTCACCGCGCCGTCCAAGGCGGTACTGGGAGGTGGCTTGGCGAGAGACAGACAGCTGCGCCTCCTTGGCACCCCGTTCGCGGGTGCGGGCACCTCACAGGGACCACCCTCGGTGGTCACGCATGTCCGAATCGAGCGTCCAGACCAGTGAAAGGAGGGTGAGGTATGGAGTGCTACGTGTGCGCCAAGGCCGGCAAGCAGACAGAGGCGGTCGGCGTCTGCATCGTGTGCGGGATGGGTCTCTGCATGGACCACGCGCTGCGAGAGGACGTCGAAGTGTGGGAGGGCGGATACCCGTTCCCGAGCCACAAGGCGAAGAAGGCGTTGCCGCGCATCCTGTGCTTGGAGTGCAAGCAGGTCCTCGTGTCAGATCCCTGACCGGCACGGAGGTACCGGCACCGGCCCAGTCGGTGCGCGTGTGGTGTGACACCTAGTCGATGACGGAGGAAGAGATGTCGCTGTACGAGAAGATGGTGAACGAGGCCGTAGGCGCGACCAAGGCCGTGTTCGGCGTCAACAAGGCGAACCGCGGTGGGACCTTCAAGGTCACGGACGCGAAGCCGTACGTGGATGCCGTGAACAAGATGACGGCCGCCGAGGGGCAGTCGCAGGAGGTCATCGACCTGCACGTCAAGTCGGTGAACGCCCACTTCGACGTCATGACCTCGCTGACGGACACCGTCCGTCCCGAGGACGACCCGTTCGTCGAGCACTACCAGACCCCGCCGATCCTCGAGATCATGTACGAAGAGGATCCGGAGTTCAAAGCCTCGATGTGGAAGTTCATCGACGCTATCGCCGCCAACAAGGCCCTCATCGGCCGCGAGGCCGTGCGCCGTTACGGCGGCATGTACGGACCGACCTGCGTGGTCGACTTCGCCATGTCGGTCGGCTCGGTGCCGAACGTCGTGAACCAGATCCTGGTGCCGCTGGACATCCCCGCCGACCACAAGAAGACCATCCTCGCCTGCAAGTCGTGGGGCATGAACACCTCCTACGGCCTCGCCGGCGCGTTCCGCGGTGCCCTCGAGTCGGGCAAGACGGCGGCCGAGGCCGAGCAGGCCGAAGTCGACATGCTGCAGTTCGTGTACCGTGAGCCCTCCGCCGCCCAGGCGCAGCTCATGGCGACGCACAACCTCGGCGGCCACGGCCCGCACAGCTCGTTCGACGTGGTCAAGTACATGGCGGACTACAAAGAGAAGATGCGTCCGACCATCGTCGCCGCCATGAAGGCCGGCGTGCACTATGCCAACGTCACCGCCGTCCCCGCGTATTGCGTCGGCGACGTCGCTCACCACATCGCGCAGTCCGCGTACAACATGTTCAACGACGACATGGTGTTCGCGATCTACGAGGCCGTCACCGGCGTGCTCGAGAACACGCTCGACCGTGCCCTCAAGGCCGACGCCTTCAAGAGCCCGTACGACGTGCTCTCCGTCGCCACCGGCTCCACCGCCTGCGCCACGGCGTACATCCTGTGGCTGGACAGCTTCACCGTCCCCATGGTGATCGACATGCTCAACAAGCGCTTCCACAACTACGCGGCCATGCATCCGGACCGCGGCGAGGCCGACGAGCTGCACAACGTCGACTTCATGGACATCCTGAAGCGCGGCGAGCACATCCTCGACATCAAGCCGATCGGCGCCGGCGGCAAGGTCAAGGGCGTCGAGGTCGACCTCAGCACCGTCAAGGGCAACGAGGTCATCATGAACCCGCAGCGCTACACGTATCCGGCCTGCGCCATCACGCAGCGCTTCGCGGCTCTCATGTCGCTCGCCGACTTCCCGTGCTTCCTCACTCCGGAGTGCACGACGGCCACGCTCGTGACGAACGCCGTCGCCACCGCTCCCGGCGTGCCCGGTGCTCCCGTGCGTGCCTGCAAGGACTGCGCCACCTGCGCTCTCATCAAGCGCAATGTGCCCCTGGCCACGGGCATCGGCTCGGGCGCGCAGGGCTACTGCCAGTGGGCCGACGCCGTCTGATCGGGGCGCTCGCAGGCGCATGACACGACGCTGACTGAAGGACGACGGGGGCCGGGACCAGCTCCCGGTCCCCGTCGGACCAGCCCGTCGGCGTGTACATTCTGGAGGTGACACCGTGCCACAACCTACACTCGCGAAACGGGCCATCACCGAACTGATCGGCACCTTCGTGCTCGTCTTCCTCGGCACTGGCTCCGTCGTGACCATGGTCACGGTCTTCAAGGGCCCCGACATGGCCGGGCTCCTGCTGATCGGCCTGGCATTCGGTTTCGCGGTGCTCGTGATGATCTACGCGTTCGGCCACATCTCGGGCACGCACATCAACCCGGTGGTCAGCATCTGCCTGTGGGCCACCGGCCGCTTTCCGGCCAAGGACATGGTGGCCTACGTCGTCATGCAGCTCATCGGCGCCACGCTCGCCTCACTGGTGATCGTGGCGATCTGGGGGCAGCGCGCCGTCGACGCCGGCCTGGGCATCACCCTGCCGGGGGCCGGCGTCAGCTACTGGCAGGCCATCCTGGTCGAGCTCGTCACGACCGCCTTCCTGGTGCTCGTGATCTGGGGCTCGGCGGTGGACGGCCGTGCGCCGAGCGGCTTCGCCGGCGTGGCGATCGGCATCGTGGTCGCCGCCGATATCATGGTCACGGGTCCCATCGCCGGTGCGTCCATGAACACCGCCCGTTCCTTCGGTCCGTTCCTGGCCGAGACGATCATGGGCGGCAAGAGCGCGGACGGCGCGGCGATCGCCGATTGGGCCAAGTTCCCCATCTACATCATCGGGCCCATCGTGGGCGGCCTCATCGCGGCGTTCGTCTACGACTACATCTCGGGTATCAAGAAGAAGGCCGCCGCGTGAGTCTGCGCGGCAGCGGTCTGTGACGCACTCTCTCACGAGGCCGTCGGGACCATGGCTTTGGGTCGGGCGGGGGCCGGACGTGCGTCCTCGGCGCCCCCGCCCCGCCCAGGGCCGCGGGAGGCCGTGCGCATGAGCCAAACGGACATCATGGTGCTTGGGCTGTCGGGCAGTTCGCGCCTCAAGGCTACCCATTACGCGGTGAACGAGGCACTGCGGTACGGGCAGGAGCGGCACGGCGTCCAGGTGGAGTACTTCAGCGCACACCGGAAGTCCTTGGGCTTCTGTGTGCACTGCGACGTCTGTGTGCGCAAGAAACAGGGGTGCGCCTTCTCGGACGACATGGACGATCTCTATCCGCTGCTGCTTCGCGCCGACGCCTGGATACTGGGCACGCCTGTGTACCAAGGGAACATCAGCGCCCAGCTCAAGACGATCCTCGACCGGTGCAGGGCCGTGGTCGCGGCCGACCCCGGCGCCTTCCGTGACAAGGCCGGCGCCGCGATCGCGGTCGGCGGCGACCGTAACGGCGGCCAGGAGCCCACGCTGCGGACCGTCACGGACTTCTATCTGATCAACCAGATGATCCCGGTGGGGGGTGGGGCGTTCGGCGCCAACCTGGGGGCCGCGGTGTGGTCGCGCGACAAGGGCGCGGAAGGCGTCCGCGACGACGGGGAGGGTATCGCCGCGATCCACAAGGTGGTCGACCGGCTCGTTGCGGTCACACGAGCTCTCAAGGCGCGGTCGTGAGGAGGGCCGGAAGATGACGTTCAAGCTGGTGTGGGGCATCACGGGCTCGGGCGACAAGATGCCCGAGACGGTGGCCGCCATGGTCGCCGCGAAGGAGCGCCTCGACATCGCGATCACTGCTGCCATCTCTATCGCCGGCGAGCGTGTGCTGCGCTGGTACAAGTTGAGGGAGGCGGTCGACGAGGTCGCCGCGTCGGTCAAGGTGGAGAAGGACGCGAACTCGCCCTTCATCACGGGACCGCTTCAGATCGGCGAGTACGACTGTCTCATGGTGGTCCCGGCGACGGCCAACTCTGTCGCCAAGATCGCCCACGGCATCGAGGACACGATGCTCACCAACGCCGTCGGGCAGACCGCGAAGTCCACCACCCCCATCTACATCATGCCGGTCGACCTGCACCCGGGCGTGACCCACACGGTGCGTCCCGGCGGCGAGCCTCTCGAGCTCAGGATCCGCGCGATCGACGTGGAGAACGCGCAGAAGCTGCGGACCATGGAAGGGATCACCGTGTTCGAGTCTCCCGACGAGATCGCCGGCATCCTCGAAGCGTGCATCGCGCGGAAGAGCAGCCGGGCGTGAGAGTCTCTGTCGACACCGGCACCCGGCTTCATCTCGGCTTCACCAATCTCGGGTCGGACCTGGGCCGCAGCTGGGGCAGTCTCGGCGTGGCCATCGACCGCCCCAGCGTCGGCATCTTGCTGGAGGAGGGCGTCGACCGGCTCGAGGTGGTCGGCGGCGATCGCGAGTTCGTGCGCGCCGTTGCCGACCGGTTCTCGGAGGCCTTCGGCGTGCGGCCGGCGGTCCGGATCACGTTTCGCGAGTCCATCACGGAACATGTGGGTCTCGGCTCGGGCACACAGCTGGCACTCGCGATCGGCACCGGGCTGGCCGCCGTGTGCGGGCTCGACATCGACACCCCGGAGCTGGCGGCGGCGTTTCGCCGTGGCAGGCGCTCGGGCATCGGGGTCGCCGCCTTCCGGACAGGCGGCTTCATGCTGGACGCCGGCGTCCGTGCCGGGGCGTCCTCTCAGGCCTCGGTACCCACTGTGGTGTGGCGTCACGACCTGCCGGCGGACTGGTGCTTCGTGATCGCGGTCCCCGAGGGCACCAACGGCTTGAGTGGGCAGCGGGAGGACGGCGTCTTCGCGACGCTGGCGCCGTCGGCCCACATCTCAGAAGAAGTGTGCCGCATCACACAGCTGCAGCTGATGCCCGCGCTCGTCGAGAACGATATCGCGGCCTTCGGACACGCACTGACGGCCGTCGACCAGCGGACGGGCAGGTACTTCACGCCCTCGCAGGGGGGCCTGTACTCGCACTCCGAGACGACCGCGACCATCGCGGAGATGCTGCGTCTGGGCGCGCACGGGGCCGGCCAGAGCTCCTGGGGGCCGGCCGTCTACGCCGTGGTGCACGCCGACGACGCTCCCGTGTTCCGCGCCTCGCTGCGCGCCTTT
The DNA here is from genome assembly GCA_903921965.1 of uncultured Thermoleophilia bacterium. Next base: position 11,138 of record CAIXSE010000392.1, read on the forward strand.
CTCGGCGAGCGGGGATGGGGAGACCAGGTCCTCGTCTGCCGGGGACGCAACACCGGCGCGAGCGTGCACGTCGAACCGGAGACGCTATGAGTCGGCTTCGAACTCCTGGAGCAGCCCGGCCATGGCCGTGGCGTATGCGGACCCCGGTGCCACCTTCTCGACGACCCTGCGGTGCTCGCGCAGCTGCTGCAGCGTCGGTCCCCGGCCGTACAGGTGCGCGCGCGAGGCCGTGATGAGGCTTTCAAGCAGCAGTGCTTCCGCGCGGTTCAGCAGGCGCAGCCCGGGCTCGACGGTCACGAGCACGGAGCGGCCGCGGACGTGCGTCAGTCCGTCGCCGGGCAGCATCTCGCCGACTTCCAGCTCCACGCTCGCCACGGCGTCCGCGAGCCGGGGGGAGGCCACCCGCCGCGCCGGCTCGAAACGCAGGTCGCGCGGCGTCCACAGCGCTGCGAAGAGGGCCGTCGCGTCCCGCGGGAAGTCCACCACGAACGAGCCCGTCGTGGCGATCGCGGCGAGCGTGCGGGATGTGTCGAAAAGGTCGAGCCACAGCGTGTCGCCGTCGGTGGTGCGCACGCCCGCCGGTGCGGCGTGAGGCGCACCCTCGACACGCGTGCAGACCACGGCCTCGTAGATCCAGCCGGGCTCGAGGCCGAGCGGGTGCAGCTGTCGGTCGGTCGTGTCCATGGGCAACGGCAGTGGCGTCAGGCGCCGGCGTGCGCCGGATCGGTGACGGCGAGTATACCGTCCCCGCGCCGTGGCTTCCGCGAGAGGCCCCGTGCGACGAGGACGTCTGAAGGAGGTCTGAGGGCATGAAGAAGATCCTGGTGCAGCTGGACAGCGACAGGGTGCCGGCCGTCTTCGATGCGGTGACGGCGTTCGACGCAGGCATCGACGTACTGCTGCCGTACGGGGGCATCGAGCCCGGCGAGGTGCGTGACCTCGTCTACGGTGCCATGTTCACGCGTGGTCCGGCCGATCTCAAGAACACGGCGGTGTTCATCGGCGGCATCGACGTGGCGAAGGGCGAGGCGATCCTCGCGCAGGCTGTCGGCGCCTTCTTCGATCCGCTGAGGGTCTCCGTGATGCTCGACTCCAACGGCTGCAACACCACGGCCGCGGCCGCAGTGGTGAAGGTGGTGTCGGCCGTGCCCGTGGACGGCCGCAAGGTGGTCGTGCTCGCCGGCACCGGCCCTGTCGGCCAGCGCGCCGCGGGCCTGCTCGCGGCCGAGGGCGCCGACGTGGTCCTCACGTCGAGGACGCTGGAGCGCGCGGAGGCGGCCTGCGCGGCCGTCAAGGCGCGCTTCGCGGCCGAGGTCGCACCGGTCGCGGCCGCCGACGAGGCCGGGGTCGCGGCCGCGCTCCAGGGCGCCGTGGCCGTGGTCTGCACCGGCGTGGAGGGCGTCCAGCTCGTACCCGAATCCCTCTGGCGCGGCCACGCCACCCTCAAGGCGCTCGCCGACGTCAACGCCGTCCCGCCGCTCGGCGTCGAGGGCACCAAGGCCACGTGGGACGGCAAGGAGATCGACGGCAAGCTCCTGTTCGGGGCGCTCGGGATCGGCGACCTCAAGATGAAGGTGCACAAGAGGTCGGTGGCGCGCCTGTTCGAGACCAACGACCAGGTGCTGGACGCCGAGGGCATCATGGCGACGGCCAAGGAGCTCGCCGGGTGACCGGACTCGTGCTCATCGGCGTCAGCGTACGGGCACTCGCCCAGCCGGTGGCGGGAGCGAGACGGGGGGTGACGGGGGTGGACTTCTTCGGGGACCGCGACCGCGAGCGGGGCGTGGAGACGCTCGCGCTCGCGCGGGATCTCGGTCTGCCGGCGAGCGCGGAAGGCCTGGCGGAGGCGGCGGTCCGTCTTCGCGCCGAGACGGTGGTCTACTGCGCCAACCTGGAGAACCACCCCGACGTGGTGGAGGCGCTGGCGCGTCGCTGCGAGGTCGCCGGCAACGACGCCGGCACGGTGCGCGAGGTGCGTGACCCGCGCCGGCTCCGTGTGTTCTGTCGCGAGGCCGGCGTCGCGTATCCCGAGACGCTCGTGCCGGGCGAGGAGCACGAGGCCGACCCGCGCCGCGGGTGGCTCGTCAAACGCGTGCGCAGCGGCGGCGGCCACGGCATACGGCCGTGGACCGGGTCTCGCCTGGCTCCCGGCCACATCCTGCAGGAGGTCGTCGACGGCGTGCCCGCGTCGGTCTCCTTCGCGGCCGACGGAAGTGACTGCCGCGTGTTCGCCTTCTGCGAGCAGCTTGCCGGCCGAGCCGCCTTCGGCGCGGCCGGCTTCACGTGGTGCGGCAACCTGCTGCCCTTCACGGCGGCTGCCGGCTCTTCCGGCGAGCTGCACCGGCAGGCCACCGTCCTCGCGCGCAAGCTCTCGCGTCGGTTCGGTCTGCGCGGCGTCAACGGTGCCGACGTCATCGTCTCGCAGGCCGGCGGCCGCGTGCGGCTCCATCTGCTCGAGGTGAATCCCAGGTACTCCGCCTCGATGGAGCTCGCGCAGTGGGCCTGCGGACTCGACGTGCTTCACCTGCACCTGGAGGCCTGCGCCGGACGCCTGCCCGACGACGCGGCGGCGCCGGAGCCGGCGGGGTGCTTCGGCAAGGCCGTGGTCTACGCGCGTGACGCCGTCACCGTACCGGGCACCGACGCCTGGGCGGGGCTGGGGCGCCGGGACGTGCCCTACCGGGGGGAGCGTGTGGGCCGCGGACATCCGCTGTGCACGGTCGTCGCCAGGGGCGCCGACCGTGCCGAGGTGGTGCGCCTGCTCGAGCGCCGGGCGGCGGAGGTGTATGCGGGGCTCGCTCCCG
>CAIXSE010000393.1 GCA_903921965.1 uncultured Thermoleophilia bacterium
CCGGTGCCGGGGACGCGGAGGACGTACTTCTTGCCCTGCGGCGGGCCGCCGTCGACCCAGACGATGTAGTTGTGGTTGGTGATGCCGCCGCCGAGCTCCTCGTACCGTACGTCGTGACCCTTCCAGTCGTCGATACGAGCGATGGCTTCGTCGGGACCGAAGTGTGACATGTGGTGTCCTTTCCCCCGTGAGTCGCACAGACGTTTTCACATTCTCGCGGATTCTTCCAGAGGACCCCACGGCCGGCCTGTTTGACACCCTCTCTCCTCATTGACTACGGTCAGGCGTGAGCGGAGCCGGGCGTCGGAGGGGCGCCGGGGCGGCGGACGTCCCTGCTCCGTCGACCCCTGGGGGGCAGACGAGGATGACGAGGCTCGTGCGCAGGCTGGCCGGGGCGCGGATCGCCCCGTTGTTCTTCGTGCTGCTGGCCGCCGCGGGCGCCGGGGTCGTCTCGTGGCAGGGCGGTCACGCAGTGGCCGGGGCTTCGCCCTCGCCGTCCGGCGCCGCGTCCTCGCCGTCGAGCTCGCCGTCTCCGTCGGCCTCGCCCTCGCCGGCTCCCTCGCCGTCCCCGGACGTCTCGCTCCGCCTCGGCTGGACCGAGACCCCACTCAGCCTCAACCCGTTCATCGGGACGGGCACCTCGGAGGAGATCTGGCGGCTCAACTACGACACCCTCGTGGGCGTCGGGTCCGACGGCCAGCCGTCGCCCGACACGGGGCTGGCCGAGCGCTGGCAGAGCTCCGACGACCAGAAGTCGTGGAAGTTCTCGCTGCGCCCGGGCGTGCTGTGGCAGGACGGCAAGGAGCTCACCGCCGCCGACGTCGCCTTCACCTACGACTACATCATGGACAACGACCTGCGCGGCGCGCTCGAGCTGCAGGACGTCGACAGGGTGGACGCGGTCGACGACCTCACGGTCAAGGTGTACTGCTCGCGCGCCAAGGCCGACATACTGCAGGCGCTCGCCTCCATCTACGTCCTGCCGAAGCACGTGTGGAAGGACGTGAGCGCCGAGAAGGCGGCCACGACCTTCCCCAACAAGCGGCCCATCGTGGGGTCGGGTCCGTTCCAGACGGTGAAGTTCCAGCTGGGCGGCTACATCCGCATGCTGCGGAACCCCGACTACTGGGGGCCGGAGCCCGAGGTGGAGGAGCTCATCTTCCTCTCGTACTCGGACAACGAGGACATGCTCCAGGACCTGCGGGAGGGACGCGTGGACGCCGTCGAGGCGGTCAAGCCGGCGTCGTTCAAGAAGCTCGCGGGCGCGCAGGGGCTCGAGCGCATCGCGTACCCGCTCTACAACTGGGAGTACATCGCCATCAACTGCTTCGACGCGGAGTCCTCGCTCGGCGACCCCGCGCTCGCCGACCCCAAGTTCCGGCGCGCGATCGCCTGGGCGATCGACCGCCAGGCGTGTGCCGACGTGTGGGAGGGCTTCGCGTCCCCCGGGTACGGCATCTACCCGAAGGACGGCTGGCCGGTGTCGTTCGACCCGTACTTCGAGCCGAGCCCGGACGCGGCCATCGGCTACGACCCGGCGAAGGCCGGGAGGCTCCTCGACGAGGCCGGCTACAAGGACACCGACGACGATGGTCTCCGCGAGCACGACGGCAAGCACGTCGAACTGCGTCTGTGGGCGCAGGACGGCGTCTGGCAGAGCGAGGACCAGGCCGAGCTCATCGCCGGCTGGCTCCGCGACGTCGGCATCAAGGTCGACTACAAGGCGAAGAGCGAGGCGGAGATCCAGCGGCGCATGCACAACGTGAAGGTCGTCGTGCTGCCGCCGGTGCTGCCGCAGGTGCCCGTCGGCGCCGGACCGGCCGCCGCGGCCGCCGCCGCCGCGGCGGCGGCGGCGGCCAAGCCGGTCGTGAAGACGGTGTTCGCGCCCGACTACGACCTGGTCGTGCGCAGTGCGTCCGGCTCGGCCGACCCGGGCATCACGGCGACCTGGTTCACGACCGGCCAGATCGGCAGGCTCAACACCCTCAGCTGGTCGAGCGAGGACTACGACGACCTCTGCGAGCGCCAGGCGCGCGCCACCGACCCTCAGAACCGCCTCGACCGGCTCACCGAGATGCAGCAGCTCATGTACGACAAGCAGCCCATGATCGTGCTCGACTACCCGTCCCGGCTGCAGGTGGTGAACACGAGCCGCTGGCAGGGCTGGCAGCCCTACGTCGAGGGCAGCGTGTGGCACAACTACCTCGACCGGCAGAGCTACCTGTCGCTGAAGCAGAAGACGGTCGCGGCCGAGAAGAGCACGGTCTCGAAGACGCTGGTCGCGGCCGTCGCCGGCGCGGTCGTCCTGGTCGGGGTGCTCTTCGCCGTGGGCACGTTCGTCGGGCGCCGGCGTGAGCGCGCGTTCGAGGCGCGCTGGCAGGCCCAGCGCGCCGTGGCAGAAGAAGACAGGGAAGGGGACGGATGACCGCCATGTATCTCGCGGGCGTCACGGCCGCCGTCAGCGCGACGCCGGGACAGCTGTTCGCGCTGATCGTGGTCCTCGCGGCGACCGCCGGCTTCGTGGTGTGGATGGTCCGCGTCGCCCGGCGCAACCGCAAGTAGGACCTCCTCACCGGGCGCCGGGCGCTCTGCCGCACGCCCGCCACAGCGGGGTCACAGGACGACCCCAGCGCTCTCTCAGGTTCCTCCAAGGGGCCCGCGGTACCGTGCTGCCCAGAGACCGCCGTCCCGCCGCCGTGGCGGGCGGCACGCGACGAAAGGCAGCACGCATGGACTTCAAGAGGTTCTTCCTCACGGTCGGCGCCGGGTTCCTCGGCGCGGCCGTGCTTCTCGTGGGCGCCACGGCTCTCGGGTGGGTCGGCGGTGGAGACGCCGGCGGCAGCACCGGCGGGACGGCGTTCGCGGCGTTCACGCCGTCCTCCGGCCTGACGCCCCAGCAGATCTACGACGAGAACGTCGGCAGCGTCGTCGAGATCGTCACGACCTTCCCCGGGACGACCGACATCTTCGGTCAGTCCTCGGGCGGCCGGCAGGGTCTGGGCAGCGGCTTCGTCGTCTCGAAGGACGGCTACATCCTCACCAACGCCCACGTCGTCAGCGAGAACGGCCAGGCCGTCGGCACCGTCGAGGTCGTCTTCAAGTCGAGCGGCGACCAGAAGGCGAGCGTGCAGGGCACCGTGGTGGGCGTGGACGAGTCCACCGACGTGGCGCTCATCAAGGTCGACACGAGCCAGACCGGCGACCTCCGCCCTGTGGAGCTCGGCGACTCGAGCAAGGTGAAGGTCGGCGAGCAGGTCGTCGCCATCGGCAACCCCGAGGGTCTGGACTTCACGCTCACCACGGGCGTCGTCTCGGCGACCGACCGCGAGATGCAGTCCCCGAACGGGAGCACGATCAGCGGCGGCATCCAGACCGACGCGGCCATCAACCCGGGCAACTCCGGCGGCCCGCTGTTCGACTCCGCCGGCAGGGTCATCGGCATCAACGAGCAGATCAGCACGCAGTCCGGCGGCAACGAGGGCCTCGGCTTCGCGGTGCCCATCGACACGGCCGTCCAGGTGATGGAGCAGCTGATGTCCGGCGGCCTGCAGCAGGCCCAGGGCCAGGACGCGGCGCCGTCCCAGGGTACCGACCCGAACAGCCAGGGCGGCCAGGGCTACGCCGATCCGTACGCCGACCCCTACGGCCAGGGCTACAGCGACCCATACGCCGACCCCTACGGCCAGGGCTACAGCGACCCATACGCCGACCCCTACGGCCAGGGCTACAGCGACCCATACGCCGACCCCTACGGCCAGGGTCTCGGGAACGGCGTGTTCTGAGC
>CAIXSE010000394.1 GCA_903921965.1 uncultured Thermoleophilia bacterium
GACATCGTGGCCGTCGCCGAGGCCGAGGCCGAGGTCGAGCTGGCCGCGGCCGTCGTCGAGGCCGAGATCGAGGCCGCCGAGACGCCCGAGGAGCTCGCCCAGGCCATCGAGGACGCGGTGGCCGTGGCCGCCGCGGCCGAGGTCGTCGAAGAGGCCGCAGAGGCCGTCGAGGCCGAGGCCGCCGAGTTCGTCGCCGAGCACGAGCCCGAGCTGGGCCTGAGCGACGACGTCTTCCCGGCCGGCGGCCGTGACGACGACGAGGCCACGGAGAAGCCCGAGGCCTGAACCATCTTCGCGAGAGGGGACGGGGCGCCGGGCGGCGCCCCGTCCCCTCGGCGCGCCCCGAAGTGACACACGCCAGACACAGCACCCCGCGCCTCGGCCTGACCGGCGGCATCGGTTCGGGCAAGTCCACGGCACTAGCCTACCTGCACGAGTTCGGCGCCGCCGTGGTGTCGAGCGACGACATCGTCCACGGCCTGTACGCCGACCCCGAGGTCGTCGAGGCCGTGGTGGCGCGGTACGGCGAGGGTATGCGCGCCGGCGACGGCATCGACCGGCCGGCGCTGGCGGCGGTCGTGTTCCGCGACGAGGCCGAGCTCCGCTGGCTCGAGGACCTGCTCTACCCCATGGTGCGCGCGGCCATCGAACGCTGGGCCGCGGCCCAGACGAAGACCCGGCCGCGGCCCGCGCTGCTGGCGGTGGAGGTGCCGCTCCTGTTCGAGTCGGGCATGGAGGGTCTCTTCGACGACGTCATGCTGATCACGGCACCGTCCGAGACGCGCCGCCGGCGTGTCGCCGCCAAGCTCACCGACAGCGACTTCGCCCGGCGCCTCGCACAGCAGATGCCCGAGGACGAGAAGGTCGCGCGCAGCCGCTTCGTGTACCACAACACGGGGTCCCGCAAGGAGCTGCGCGAGTTCGTCGGGCAGGCGGTCGCGCAGGTCCTCGCCGGCGACGAGACGGCCGCGGGGGGCGGCGCAGGCACGGCGACGCAGTGAGGCGCCTGCTCTTCGCCGTGGTGCTGCTGGCGCTCGTCGCCGGGGTCGTCGGTGCCGGCGTGTGGATCGTGGGGACGCGCAGCGCCGGCGCGGGCAGCTGGTACGACCGCGCCGTGTATCCGCTGCAGTACGACGACGCCATCCGCGCGTCGTCGCGCCACAACCACCTCGACCCGGCCCTGGTCGCCGCCGTCATCTACGCCGAGAGCCGGTTCGACGCCGGCGCCCGCTCCGAGCACGGTGCCGTCGGCCTCATGCAGGTGCTGCCGGAGACGGCGGAGCAGATCGCCGGCGAGACGGGCGGCGTCGACTTCGTGCCCGAGGACCTCACCGATCCCGAGGTCAACGTGCGGTACGGGACGTACTACCTGCGCGCCGTGCTCGACCAGTTCGACGGCGACCTGGTGGCCGCGGTGGCCGCCTACAACGCCGGCGCCGGCGCGGTGCAGGAGTGGGTCGACGAGGCGCACGCCGCCGGCCGCGGCCGCCTGCGGATCTCCGACATCCCCTACGAGGAGACGCGCGCCTACGTGCGCAGCGTCCTCGAGGCGCGTGCCGCCTACCGGCACGCGTACGGCGACCGGCTCCCGCGGCCGTCGTGAGGGCTGCGGCCCCCGCCCGGCGGCCGTTGCGAACACGTGTTCGTGTGGGTAGAGTAGGGCAGTGACCGAACGCTTCCGCATCGAGGCCGCCTACGGCCTCACCGGCGACCAGCCCGAGGCGGTCGACGCGCTCGCCGAAGGCGTCCTGCGCGGCGACCGCTACCAGACGCTCCTCGGCGTCACCGGCTCGGGCAAGACCTTCACCATGGCCAACGTCATCGAGAAGGTCCAGAAGCCCACGCTCGTCATCGCCCACAACAAGACGCTCGCGGCGCAGCTGTGCAACGAGTTCCGTGAGTTCCTGCCCGGCAACGCCGTCGAGTACTTCGTCAGTTACTACGACTACTACCAGCCCGAGGCCTACGTCCCGGCGCAGGACCTGTACATCGAGAAGGACTCGTCCATCAACGACGAGATCGACCGCCTGCGGCACTCCGCCACCACGTCGCTGTTCGTGCGCCGCGACGTCGTCATCGTCGCCAGCGTCTCCTGCATCTACGGCCTTGGTTCCCCCGAGGAGTACCTGCAGAAGATGGTCCTGCTCAAGGTGGGCGACACGGTCGACCGCGACGAAGTGCTGCGCCGCCTGGTCGACATCCAGTACGCGCGCAACGACTTCGAGCCGTCGCGCGGCAAGTTCCGCGTGCGCGGCGACTCCGTGGAGATCTGGCCGGCCGCGCAGGACACCGCCATCCGCATCTCGCTGTGGGGCGACGAGATCGAGCAGATCGTCTCCTACGACCCCGTGGGCGGTGAGGTCGTCGAGAAGCCGTCGTACGTCGCCGTCTACCCGGCCACGCACTTCGTCACCGACAGCCCGGCTGTCGAGCGCGCCCTCGTCGAGATCCGCCGCGAGATGGACGAGCGCTGCGCCTGGTTCGAGGCCAACGGCAAGGCCCTCGAGGCCCACCGCCTGCGCCAGCGCACCATGTACGACATGGAGATGCTGCGCGAGATGGGCTACTGCGGCGGCATCGAGAACTACTCGCGCATCCTGCTCGGCAAAGAGCCGGGGGCCACGCCCAACTGCCTGCTCGACTACTTCCCCGACGACTTCCTCTGCTTCATCGACGAGTCGCACATGTCGCTGCCGCAGATCCGCGCCATGAGCGAGGGCGACAAGTCGCGCAAGACCATGCTGGTCGACTACGGC
>CAIXSE010000395.1 GCA_903921965.1 uncultured Thermoleophilia bacterium
CAGCTCGTTCGTGAACCCGCACGACATCGCGGAGTTCTCGCAGCAGACCGTGCAGAGCGGCCTGTACGACTTCGACGTCGACGACACCGTGCCGGCCGACGAGGACCTCTTCCTGCCCGGCTGGGAGGCCTCGCACCAGGAAGACCTCTCGACGAAGCCCACGGCCCAGCAGAGCTACCGGGACAACTACGCCGTTTGGGGCGGAGCCATCCCGGACGAGATGGGGCCTCACTACAGACGGCTCTACTACCAGTTGCAGAAGAACGTGGACGAGCAGATGGGCAAGGTCGTGAGGGCGCTCCTGGACTCGCGGTTCAGCGACGACACCATCGTCGTCTTCGCCTCCGACCACGGCGAGGTGCTCGGCGCGCACGGTGACCTTCACCAGAAGATGTACCAGGCCTACGAGGAGACGACGCACGTGCCGCTCATCGTCTGGAGCCCGAGTCTGTTCAAGAAGCCGCAGACGGTGGACGCCCTGACCAGCCACATCGACCTCGCCCCCACGCTGCTCGGGCTGGCCGGCATCGACCCGGAACCGATCCGCAGACGCCTCGCGGCCGACCACAGCGACGCCCGGCGCATGGTCGGCAGGGACCTCAGCCCGCTGATCCTCGGCCGGACCGCTCCCGACCGCGTCACCGCGCCGGTCTACTGCATGATCGACGACGACCCGTACAAGGGCCTGCACATGGGCGATTCGAGCGGGGTCGGCAAGCCGGTGGTCGTCAGCCCCAAGTGCATCGAGAGCGTGATCGCCCCGCTGCAGGGCGGGACCCTGTGGAGGCTCTGCCGCTACTGGGACAGCGAGCAGTACTGGAGCGACCCCGGCAAGCCGGGGCAGGACGCCGAGGACGTGCTGCTCGAGCAGACGCAGGCCACGCCCGACCCCGAGTACGACGGGGCCATCGGCGCCGGCATCACGGTCAAAGGCACGCCGGCGACCGACGAGTACGAGCTCTACGACCTGGCGAGCGACCCGATGGAGCTGGACAACCGGTACGGCGACGCGGCCTGCGCGGAGCAGCAGGCCCTGATGATGGGCATCCTCGGCGAGCAACGGCGCCAGAAGCGCCTGAGCCCGCTCAGCGGACCCGTGCCGGGCCAGTGAGCCCGGGAAGCGTCCGGCACGCGGCGCGCGAGTCCCGGGCGCTCTGAGACGCAGCGACGACGAGAGGGGAGTCCCGATGGAGTCCAGCGAGCAGACGACGGCGGCCGGCCCGGCTGCGGCGGCCGGCCCCAGCGCGACGGGCCGCGCCACTCCCGCGCCGATCACGACGCCCGACGAGGTGGAGACGCGGCTCGGCACGCTCCACTTCGCCGACGGCATGCCGAGCGCCGGCACGCTCGAGAAGGTCTACGACCACCTGGACTTCGCGCACGCCTACGAGGCGGTCATGGGCGCGCTGCCGTGGGTGAACGCGCACGCCCTGCGCCGCGGCCTCCTCGAGGCCGGGGTGAAGGACGACGAGTTCATCGTCTTCCCGCTCCTGGACGCGAAGTCGCTGATCATGACGGCGAACGCCGACACGCCCTTCACCGTCGGCTACGTCGACCTGAGCGAAGGGCCGATGGTGCTGGAGGCGCCGCCGCGGGTGATGGGGGCGGTCAACGACTACGGCGGCGGCTGGGTGATCGACATCGGCGGGTCCGGGCCGGACCGCGGGCTGGGCGGCAGGTACCTGCTGGTGCCTCCGGGCTACGACGGTCCGCTCCCGGAGGGCGGCTTCTCCGTCGCCCGCGCCCGCACGTCCCGGGTCATGGTGTTCGGCCGGGTGTTCCTCGAGGGCGAAGACCCGGCGGCGGCGGTCGGGCGGCTGCGCGACGGGTTCCGCGTCTACCCCTACACGCCCGGCGGCGTCGGCACCTCCTTCGCCTCGTTCCTGAGCGGTGACGCTCCCCTGGCACCCGTGGCGCCGCCGCCGGAGACCATCTTCCACGACGGCGGCGGCAAGGTCATGGTCGGCACCCCACCCACCGACTTCTCGTTCTACGAGTACCTCGACGAGGTCGTGCAGCAAGAGGCGGCCGGCACCCTGGATCCCGAGCTGATGGGGCACGTCGCGGCCATCGGGATCGTCAAGGGCAGGCCCTTCGCGCCGGACGACAGGATGAGGCGGATCCTCGGCGAGGCGGTCACCGTGGCGAACGCCGCCGCGCGCAGCCTGTGCATGCGCCCTCGCGACCCCGGCTGGTACTGCTACCCGGACTCCGCCTGGATGCCGCTCGCGATCACCATCGCCGGGTGCGACTTCGAGACCCCGCCGCCGCTGATCGAGGGCCCGGTCCGGGACGGCGTGCGCACGCCCGAGACGGTCGTGGTCTTGCCGTCCACGGGGTACCGCGCCCTGGACCTCCGGACCCAGCTGTACTACGGGTACGTCGGGCTCAGCCCCGCCTCCGCGATGCTCGTCAGCGGCATCGGCGCCCAGTACATCGTCGCGACGGTGGACGCCGACAAGCAGTACTTCGACGGCGGCCGGACGTACAGGCTGACGCTGCCCAGGGACATCCCCGCCGCCCGCTTCTGGTCCCTCACCGTCTACGACAGCCAGACGCGCTGCATGCTGGACACGCCCCAGCGCTACCCTCGCGCCGGCAGCCAGAGCCACCCGTCGCCCGCGGCCGAGGCCGGCCCCGACGGCTCGACCACCGTGTACTTCGCGCCCGGGCAGCCTGAAGGCGTCGGGCGCGGCAACTGGGTCCAGACCCTGCCCGGCAGGAGCTGGTTCACGCTGCTGCGCCTCTACAGCCCACTGGAGCCGTTCTTCGACAAGACCTGGCGGCCGGGGGAGATCGAGGCAGTCGGCGACTGACCGCGGCGTCGCTCCACCACCCCCGAAGGAGGACCATGGCGGACAGACCCGGACAAGCGGTTCCCACGGAGCCCGGCGGCCCTCGGCCCGCCCGCGGGTTCTGGCCCCAGTCGACACTCGGCTGGTGGTCGGTCGGGCTCACGCTGGCCGCACTCGTCTACTGGAACACGTGGTGGCGCACCGGCATCCTGATCGACCTGTTCGGCAAGTGGGCCGGTGTGGCCGGCGCGGGCGCTCTGGCCGGGCTCGCGGTCGTCGCCCTCGTGCTCGCCGTGTGGCGCCGGAGGGAACGCGCGGTGCTGCCCTTCATCTGTCTGGCGCTCATCGTGGCGACGGCCACGCTCTGGCTGCTGTTCCTCGGCGGCGAACTGCTCTTCCCGCACTGACGGCCGGGGGACACCTCGGGAAGGACCACGCCGGAGCGCGCGACGACGCGGCCGCGGCGGCGGGATGCGGGGCGGTGCCCCGGCGGGTCCGCCGAAGCTACAGCGCGACGACCTCCCCGCCCCTGCCGTGGATCGTCAGGGTGCACGTGGTGCAATCGGCGTTGCGGACGTAGGTGATGTTGCCCTCCGAGGACGACGTGGTGTCCACGGGCCCTCCGGTCCACGGGTTGTCCGGCCACGACTCCATCTGGGGATCCGTGCCGCCGGGACCGAGGACGGTGGCCAGGTCGACCGGCGACGCCGGCAGCACGTCGCCGTGGTCGATCGCGTACGAGCGCAGGCTGCAGCAGAGCGAGTGGTGGGCTTCCTTGAGGCTGGCGACCCTGGCCTTGTCGCGCTGACCCAGATACATGGGCGTCGCGATGGCGATGAGGATCGCGAGGATCACCAGGACGATGAGGAGCTCGATGAGCGTGAAGCCGTCCGCGCCGCGAGGAGGCGTCTTGTGCCTCGGAGCGCTCCGGCCGCACGAACCGCCTTGGCGTTCGCCGTGCGTGCCCATGGTGGCCTCCCGGCCGGGCCAGGCTTCGTACCTCCCCTGACGTTGACCGTACTACCTACCGTCGGGCGCGCAACACGGACATCCGTCTACTACCTACCGTCGGGCGCGCAACACGGACATCCGTCTACTACCTACCGTCGGGCGCGCAACACGGACATCCGTCCACGGCGGCGAGCTCTGCCGCGCACGTCGCCGGCCCCGCCCCCGGACCTGTCGACGGAGCGCCGGCCGAGCAGACGAAGGGCGACGAGGCCGGCCGGCGCCGGCACGCCGTCCATGCGGAACGCCGTCCTCATGCCGTCGGCCAGCGTTGCGCCGTGCAGCACCACCACGGTGTCGAGGCCCAGGCCCACGGCCCCGCCGGCGACCTCGCACATGTACAGGATCCCTCCGGCGAGGCTCGAGCGGGAGGGGTCCAGCGCCGTCACCGCGACCGTGACGATGGACGAGAAGAACAGGCAGGCCCCCGCGCCGAGGGCGATCATCCCCGCCTACCGGTACAGCTTCACCAGCGCCCAGTAGCCGCACAGCCACACGGCGAGGAAGACGAGCAGGAACAACGGGAGCGCGACGGCCCGTGTGAGCGCGAAGGCCACGAGCGCACTCGCGACCAGCCACGCGATGTGAGCCTGACGGCGCGTGGGCTTCGTGAGGCGCCACCTGCGCCAGCCGTGCCGCACCTGGCGGCCCCGCGCGGCCGCCGCGGCGCGGGCGTCGGGGCGAGCCAGCTTGCCAAGGATGACGACGACCGCGACGACGCCGACGAGCAGCAGGAGCTGGGCCGGTGTGACGAAGCCGTACATGCGCCCATCCTCGTGGTTCGGCAGGGCCACGCGCAAGCCGGCGACGGCCGGTCAGGGGCACCGGCGATCACGCGCCGGAGCGCTACCGCACGGCGTTCCCGCCCCCGGACCCGGTCAGAAGCGGCCGCCGCCTCCGCGCCGGGTGCGCGTGCCCTCCCCGCCGAAGCTGGCCGGCGCGAGGCTGCCGCCGCCGCTCTTCCTGGCGCCGCCCTGAGGCTCGCGGCCGCTCTTCCCTGCGTCGTCCCGGGCTCCGCCGCGGCCGCTCCGGCCGCCGCCGGCCTTGGCGCCGGACCCCGCGGAGGCGCCCGGCCCGGGGGCGCCGAACAGGCCGGGCCCGAGACTCCGCGACACCAGGATGCCCGCGAGCGCGGCGGTCGCGAGCTGCTGCGTCGGCGCCGTGCCGGAGGCCCCCGATGCCTCGCCCACCTGTCTCTTCGCCTCGTTGAACGCGGCCCGTGCCAGCTTCTGGGCCTGGGCCGCGAGGTCGGCGGCGGCCTCAGGGTCGGTGGCGCCGAGCGAGCCCGCCTTGTCCAGGTCGCGCAGGGCCTCGGCCAGCTTGGCGCGCGGGCCGGCGCGCACGGCGCCGCGGTGGGTGCCGATGAAGTCGTCGGTGGAGGACACCTCGGCGCGCGCGGCGATGAGGGTGCGGTCCAGCGCCTCCACCGCCTTCGCGCGGCGCGACGCGGCGTCGCGGACACCCTGGAGCGCCCTGTCGAGCGCGTCGTCGGCGTCGCGGATGCTGCGCAGGGCCGCCAGCGGGTCGCGGCCGCCATCCGGCCCGGCCTCCTGCACGGCCGCCGCCAGGGCCGCCTCGGCCGTGGCGACCAGCGGTTCCAGGCCGGCGCCGGCCACGGCCTTCGCCTCGGCCACGTCCTGCCGCGTCTCCGCGACCGCGGCGTCGATGCGCGTCTGCGCGGTCGCGAGCTCCTGCTGCAGCCGGTCCACGCCGTCGAGCAGCTGCTGCGCCTGGCCGACGGCCGACTCGGCGGCCGTCGTCTCCATGGCCGCCTCGCCGGCGCGGTGGGCGGCCAGGTCGTCGCGCCCGGCCGCCAGACGCCCACTCGCGAACTCGAGCCGCTCGACGGCGTCGGCCGGCGCACTCGCCACCGGCGCGAGGGCCGAGGGCGCGTACACGGCGGCCAGGGCCGCGAGGGCCTGCTCGGCCTGCGGCCGCCGCGCGTCGAGCGCGGCGAGCTGCTCCTCGAGCCGCGCGATGACGTCCGGCGCCCTGCGTTCCAGGTCGCGCAGCCTGTCGAAGCGCTCGGCCTGCGCGTCGAGCGCCGCACCGGCCGCCGCCGTGTGCGCGAGGATGCC
>CAIXSE010000396.1 GCA_903921965.1 uncultured Thermoleophilia bacterium
CGGCGCCGGCCGCCAGCAGGTGCGTCGCGAACGAGTGCCGCAGGGTGTGCGCGCTCGCCTTGCCGACCAGGCCGGCGCGCGCCAGTGTCTTGCGCACCAGGTAGTCGAGGCCCTGGCGCGTCAGCGGAGCGCCCCGCGCGTTCAGGATCAGCTCCGGACGGCGGCGGCCCTTGAGCAGCTGCCGCCGCCCGTCCCGCACGTACCTGCCGAGCGCCGCCAGGGCGGCGCTCCCCACCGGCACCACCCGTTCCTTGTCGCCCTTGCCGGTGCAGCGCACCAGGCCGCCCTCGAGGTCGACGTCGCCCTCGCGCAGCCCGAGGAGCTCACTCGCCCGCAGCCCGCAGCCGTACAGCAGCTCGAGGGCGGCGAGGTCGCGCTGCCCGAGCGGGCCCGCGGGCACCGCCTTCTCGAGAAGCCGGCCCACCTCTTCCACCGAGAGCACGCGCGGCAGGTCCTGCGGGCGCTTGGGCGTGCGCAGCGTGCCCGCGGGGTCGTCCTCACGCAGGCCCTCCCGCGCGAGGAAGGCGTAGAAGGCGCGGAGCGTGGCGGTGCGGCGCGCGACGGAGGCGGCCGCGCCGTCGCCCCCGGAGGCGGCGAAATACGCGTGCAGGTCGCCGGCCTGGGCCGCCGAGGGCGGCACGCCGCGGCCGGCGAGGAACTCCGCGTACCGGCGCAGGTCGCGCCCGTAGGCCTCGACGGTGTTCGGGCTCAGGCCGCGCTCGTACCGCACGTGGTCGAGGAACTCCCGGACGGCCGGGTCCGGGGGCGGCGCGGGCGCGCGCGACCCGGACGGGCCGGCCCTCACCGGCGTCCTACTCGCGCGTGCGCGCCGCGGCGCACACGACGGCCTGCGCCAGCTCGTAGAGCCGGTGAAGGCGGTCGACGCGCATGCTCTCGCGCGGCGAGTGCACGCGCTCGAAGCCGACGCCGAGCGTGACGGCGGCCAGCCCCCTGGCGTTGAACACGTTGCTGTCGGAACCGCCGCCGCCGGCGACGTGGCGCGCCTCGATGCCGGCCGCGGCAAGTGCCTCGTCGACCAGACGCAGCGGCAACGAGCCGTCCTCCCAGCTGTAGCCGCGGAAGTGCTCCTCGATGTCGAGGTCGACGTCGACCCCCACCTCCGCCGCGGCCACAGTGCAGGCTTCTACGACCTGGGTGAGGTGCTGCGCGAGCAGGGCGTCGTCGCGGCTCCGCACCTCGGCGGACACGGTGCAGTGTTCCGGCACCACGTTCACGGCGCTGCCGCCCTCGATGAGGCCGACGTTGGCCGTGCTGTCGGGGTCGAGGCGCCCGAGCCGCATGGCGGCGACGGCGCGCGCAGCCGCCACCACCGCACTGCGGCCGTGCTCGGGCTCGATGCCCGAGTGGGCGGCCGTGCCGTGGAAGCGCGCGACGACCGCCTTCAGCGTGGGCGCGCTGCGGATGACGGTGCCGGGGGCGCCCTCGCTGTCGAAGACGCAGACGAGGCGCGAGCGCAGGTCGTCGAGATCCATGGCCTTGGCGCCCTGCAGGCCGATCTCCTCCCCGGCGGTGAAGACGAACTCGACGTCGGCCGCCGGCGCCTCGCGGCCCAGGTCGCGGAGCACGAGCAGGAGAGCCGCGACGGCGGCCTTGTCGTCGGCGCCCAAGACGGTGCGCCCGTCGCTGCGCACGACGCCGTTCTCGACGACCACGGTGGGCGCCTCGACGGTCGGCACCGTGTCGAGGTGCGCGCAGAGGGCGACGGGCGTGCCCTCTCCGCGGCCCGGCACGCGCACGATGAGGTTGCCGCAGGCGCAGCCGCTCTCGACGGCGCTGTCGTCTTCCTCGACGGCGAAGCCCGCGTCGTGCACGAACGCGGCCACGGCGTCGGCCATGTCGCGCTCCTCGCGCGAAGGCGAGCGGATGGACGCCAGCCTGACGAAGAGGTCGACGAGTTCGTCGCCGGTGGCACCAGGCGCGGAACCCGCGGCGCCGGGAGCCACGGCCTCGCCGCCGCTCACGCCGTCGCGCACGCGTCCTCCAGCTCGTCGTCGCGCGTGGCGCGCAGGCGCGCGGCGGCACCCACGAAGTCGCGGAAGAGCGGCGCCGGCCGCTGCGGCCGTGACTTGAACTCCGGGTGGAACTGCGAGGCCACGAACCACGGGTGGTCCGGCAGCTCGCAGATCTCGACCAGACGCCCATCCGGCGTCGTGCCGCTGACCACCAGGCCGGCCGCCTCGAGCCGCGGCCGCAGGTCGTTGTTGACCTCGTAGCGGTGCCGGTGGCGCTCCCACACCTCGTCGGCAGCGTACGCGGCGTGCGCCTTCGTGCCCGGCACGAGCTTCACGTGCGAAGCCCCCAGGCGCATGGTACCGCCCATGTCGGCCACGTCCTTCTGCTCGGGCAGCAGGTCGATGACCGGGTACGCCGTCTCGGGGTCGAACTCGGTGGAGTTGGCGCCGTCCATGCCACAGACGCTGCGCGCGAACTCGGCCACGGCACACTGCATCCCCAGGCAGACGCCGAGGAAGGGGACCCTGTGCTCGCGGCAGTAGCGGATGGCGTCGATCTTGCCCTCGACCCCGCGCTGCCCGAACCCGCCGGGCACGATGACCCCGTCGGCCCTGCACAGGCGGTCGGCAACGGTGTCCTCGTTGAGGTCTTCGGAGTCGACCCACAGCAGGTCGAGCTTGCGGCCGTGGTGGAAGGCCGAGTGCTTGAGGGCCTCCCACACCGAGAGGTAGGCCTCGTGCAGCTGCACGTACTTGCCGACCAGGGCGATCGTCACCGGCTTCTCGCAGGAGTCGATGCGGTCGACGAGGGCGCGCCACTCGGTGAGGTCGGGCTCGCCGCAGTCGAGGCGCAGCATGCGTACCACGAGGTCGTCGAGGCGCTCACGGTGCATGCGCAGGGGCACGCGGTAGATGTCGTCGGCGTCGGCCGCCGAGACGACCGCATCGGGGTCGACGTCGCAGAACAGGGCGATCTTCTCGCGGATGCCCTGCGACAGCGGCTCCTCGGAGCGCGCCACGATGATGTCGGGCTGGATACCGATCTCGCGGAGCTCGGCGACGCTGTGCTGCGTGGGCTTCGTCTTGAGCTCACCCACGACGCCGATCACGGGGACAAGCGTCACGTGGATGTACAGGACGTTCTCGCGGCCGACGTCCTTGCGGAACTGGCGGATGGCCTCGAGGAAGGGGAGGCTCTCGATGTCGCCGACCGTGCCGCCGACCTCGGTGATGAGCACATCGACGCCGGTGCCCTTGGCGAGGCGATGGAC
>CAIXSE010000397.1 GCA_903921965.1 uncultured Thermoleophilia bacterium
CACGGCCGTCACGGCCTCTATACTGTGCGGCAGCCAGCACCCGCACAAGGAAGCGTGACAGACGTGCCCGGAACGCGCGAGAAGACGTCTGCCGGCGGCGTGGTCGTCCGCACCGGCGGCGGAGTGGAGGTCTGCCTCATCCGGCCCACCGGCCGCAACGTGTGGGGCCTGCCCAAGGGCGGCATCGAAGAAGGCGAGACGCCGGCCCAGGCCGCCGTGCGCGAGGTCGCCGAGGAGACCGGCATCGACGCCGTCGTCGACGACCGCCTCGGCTCGATCGACTACTCCTTCTACTCGCGCGGCGAGGGCGGCCGCGTCCACAAGACCGTGCACTACTTCCTGATGCACGCGACCGGCGGCGACACGGCCAACCACGACCACGAGGTCAGCGAGGCCCGCTTCGTCCCGCTCCCCGAGGCCCTGCGGCTGATGACGTACCCGAACGAGCGCGAGATGGTGCGCCGCGCCGCCGGCGCGCTCGACGACGCCTGACGGGCGGACGGCGCTCAGGACGCGGCCAGCCCCCGGCCGCGCCGCGCCTCGCCGAGCCTCTGCTCGAGCGCCACGAGCATCGCCCGCGGCTCCACGTCCACCTCGTCGTAGTGGATGGACGCGCACGCCACCTCGGGTGCGGACTCGCGGCCGCGCGGGCGCTCCACCTCGCGGACGAGGCGCTCGGCCGCGGCCACGAGGCCGCGGCGGCTCACGTCCGGCATGACCACCACGAAGTCTCCGGCGGCGGTGACGCCGAGGCTGTCGTAGCCGCGCAGACCGTCGCCCAGGCGGCGCGCCAGCTCCAGCGCGGCCGGCGGACGCCGGCGCTCGGGCGCCGGCGGCGGCACGAGGCCGAAGGCCACCAGCCCCAGCGGGGCGTCGGTGCGACGGCAGCGGCCGGCCTCGAGCGCGAGTCTGGCGACCAGCTCGTGCGCGCGCAGCGCCCCGGTCTCGGGGTCGAACGGCGCGCCCGCCTCCGCCCTGCGCCGCAGCTCCTCGAGGATCTCCTCGAGCCCGGAGCAGAAGCCCAGGGCGATGTGCGACAGCGCGGCCCGGTCGAGGGCGCGCAGGCTGAGACAGGCGTCGCGCGCCTCGGCGCCGCCGGCCGCCTCCAGCAGGCGGCACAGCTGCGTGCAGCCCTCGTTGTACGCATCCAGGAGCGCGGCCAGAGGCGACGAGCGCGAGAGAGCGGCGCTCCGCGCGGCGCCCTCGAGCGCGGCGAGGAAGCGCGCGTCCTCGCCGCGCACGGCGTCCCCGAGATGCGACGCCGCGGCATCCCAGAGGCTTCGCGCCTCCCTGTCCAGGTCCAGCTGCTCTGCGAGTACGCCGACCTCAGATTCCACGGCAGCCTCCCGGACGAGCCGACAGTGTCTCTCCGTCCCAGTTGTACCGTTATGCTTTGGGGCGCACACTCGTTTGCGGACGTCGTCGAGGAGGCGGGGGAGTCATGGACGTGACCATGCTCGGGACCATGGGGTGGATGCCGAGCGACCGGCGCGAGACCACCTGCTTCGCGTGCCGCTCGGGCGAGGACACCCTCATCTTCGACGCCGGCACCGG
>CAIXSE010000398.1 GCA_903921965.1 uncultured Thermoleophilia bacterium
AGCAGCTGCAGGTCGCGGAACCGCTGCTGCAGCACCATGTAGTCGGTGCTCTGCCGGGCCGCCTCGGGGTACGAGTCGAGCTTGTCGTTCACGGCCACGAGGGCGCGCTGGATCTGCTCCAGCACGCTGTTCCGGCGGTAGTCGACGAAGGAGAGCGCGTAGGCGTCGGCGGCCGCCGCCGAGAGCTTCGGGTTGCCGCTGGTGGCCGTGATGCGGACGACGCTGCTGAGCGTGTTCGTGGCCCCCGTCACCGCCCCCGTGGTGGTGGCGGCGACGAGCTCGGTGGTGATCTCGAAGCCGGCCACGGGCAGCCCCTGCTGCTGCAGCCTGGCGGTGGCTGCCTGCCCGATGTCGGGGCTGGCGATCACGCTGCCGGCGCTGGTGAGCTGCGCCGAGCGCTCCGAGGCGTCGCTGAGCGACTGCCCGGTGAGCGGGTTGCTGATGTCGAGCGCCTTCTCGTAGATGAGGTCGGCGCTCGCCTCGTACACCTCGGGGCGGCTCATCGAGAGCGCGAGCGCCGAGGCGCCGGCGAGCACCACCACGAGGGCGATGACCCACTTGCGGCGCCAGAGCACGCGCAGGTACTCGATGAGGGCGCCGCCGGCGTGCTCGGGCCCGGCGTCGTACCCGCCGCCCGCCGGGCCGCGCCCGCGGCTCGGCACCGGAGGCGGACCCCCAGCGTCGCCGATGCGGTTCGCCTGGCCGTGCCCGTTGTCGCTCATCGCGTCCCCTGCATACCGGTCAGGATACCAACAAGCAGGGCGTCCCGCAGTCCGGCGGCGCCGCGGAGGCCCGGCGGGCGCCCTGCGCAGGCGCCGCGGAGGCCCGGCGCCCGCGGCGGACCGGGCCGTTCATCGCGCCGCCACCGCGGCGAAGAGCTCCTCGAAGCGGTCGGCGATGGCGTCCCAGTCGTACACCTCGCGGGCGCGCCGCCGCGCCGCGGCGCCGAGCGCGCGCACCCACTGCGGCTTCGCCAGCAGCTCCTGGAGGAGGGCGGCGAGGTCCTCGGTGTCGTTGCGGAAGTAGGCCAGCCCCGCGTCGCCCACGGTGTCGATGTTCTCCTCGATGCCGTTGACGACGACGCAGCGCCCGCTGCCCATGGCCTGCAGCACCACCGGCGAGGTGCCCTCGACCTCCGACGGCTGCACGTACACGTAGCAGTGCCCGCACAGCTCGGCGAAGGCCTCGCCGAACTGCGGGCCGGTGAAGATCACGCGCTCGTCGGCGAGGTCGCGCAGCCGCTGCACGTACTCGGGCTGGTAGCGGTTGTCGCCCACGACGACGAGCGGGAAGCCGGTCTGCACGTGCCGGTACGCCTCGATGAGGTGGTGCACGCCCTTCTCGGGGATGAGGCGGCCGACGAAGAGGAAGTACTTCTCGGGCTCGAGGCCGAACTGCCGGAGGGCCCCGGTGCCGGCGTCGTCGCGCAGCTCGGTGCCGTACTCGATGAGCGGCAGGTCGAGGCCGAACTGGCGCCGGCAGAAGCGCTGCGCGGCCGGCGAGTCGACGAACACCTGGTCGGCCCAGCGCAGGGTGAGGCCGAGCGCCAGCCGCAGGTACAGGCGCTCGGCCCGGTTCCACTTGGCGCGCGTCCAGTCCATCCCGTCGATCATCACCACGACGCGCCGTCCGAAGGCGCGGAACAGCGGGAACAGCACGGCCAGGCCGACGCTCTGCGCGTGCACGAGGTCGGCGCGGTCGTGCACGACGAGGTCGGCGAGGGCGAGGAGCGAGGCGCTGATGGTGTCGAGCGCCTTGGTGTCGAGCGACGGGAGGACGACCGTCCGCACGCCCTGGTACCACCTCTGGCGCCGGTCGACGCTGTGGCGCCGGCAGTACACGACGGTCTGGTGCCCGCGCGCGGCGAGCCGCGGGTAGATCTCGCGGGCGGCCGTCTCGGCGCCGCCGTACTGGGCCGGCAGCCCGCGGATGCCCACGTAGGCCACGCGGAACGGGGCGACGGCCGGGCGCGGGTCCGACCCCGGAGGCGGAGCCCCCGGTCCGGCGGTACGCGCGCTCGCGTTCAGGTGAGGTACCCCGCCCAGTCGGTGGCGATGTAGTCGGCGAGGGCGTCGCGCCACGGCCGCATCGCGTCGAGCCCGCGCAGCGCGAGCTTGCGGTTGAGCAGGCCCTCGTGCTCGGGGCGCGGCGCGAAGTACGAGTCGGCGAAGTGCTCGGAGCCGACGGAGCGCAGCTTCACTTCGTTCTCGAGCCCCAGCACCCTGAGCAGCTCCCAGGCCACGTCGAGCCGGGTCGCCGCACCCGAGCAGACCATGTTGTACAGGCCCCAGTACCCGTGCTCGAGCAGCAGGGCGACGTTGCGCGCGAAGTCGCGGGTGTACGTGGGCGTGCCGTGCTTGTCGTCGACCACGAACAGCTCCGTCGCGCCGTCGCGCAGCTGCACCATGAGCTTCTTGATGAACTTCTTGTCCTTGGCCGGCCCGCCGCCCATCATCCAGCC
>CAIXSE010000399.1 GCA_903921965.1 uncultured Thermoleophilia bacterium
CGCCGGCGACGGCCCTGGCGAGCAGGGTCTTGCCGGTGCCGGGCGGGCCGAACAGCAGCACGCCCTTGGGGATGCGGGCCCCGAGCTGCTGGAACTTCTTGGGGTTCTCGAGGAACTCCTTGATCTCGTGCAGCTCTTCGACCGCCTCGTCGGCGCCGGCGACGTCCTTGAACGTCACCTTGGGCGAGTCGACGCTGACGCGCTTGGCGCGGCTCTTGCCGAAACTCATGACCTTGGAGCCGCCGCCCTGCATCTGGTTCATGATGAAGATCCAGAACCCGATGATGAGGATGAACGGCAGGATGAACGTGAGCGCCCCAGTCCACCACGGGCTCTTCGGGCTCTTGGCGTCGTAGGGGACCTGGTACTGGTTGAGCAGCTGCGTGGTCATCGCCGGGTCGGTGTAGCCCACCGTGTACTGCTGCGCCTTGCCGCCGGCGGGCGCCACCAGCGTGACGTCGAGCACCTGGTCCTTGGTGTTCATCACCACGCTCGCCACCTTGCTGTTGATGACGTCGTTGGTGAAGCTGGGGACGACGGGCGGCTTGGTGACGGCGCCCTCGCTGACGGTGATCTTGGGAACGGCCGCCTTGAGTTCGGCCTCGAGCGCGACGGCGTCGGCGACCGGCGTGACGTACGACACGCCGCCGGTCTGGGTGACCGAGGCAAGCTTGCTGGTGGGGTCGATGATGACCGACTGCACGATGCCCGAGCGCAGGTCGTTCTCGAGGACCTGCTCGGTGGCCATGCCGGGGGCCGAGTACACCGCCTTCGGTGCGTTGTTGCTGTTGTTGCCCTGGATCACCCACTCGATGAACATCGCCACGATGATCACGATGAGGATGGGGAACAGCGCGCTGCGGATGAATCTGCTCACGTAGACCCTCTGGTGCTGGGATGGAATGGGCTGGTGGAGGGCAGGCGTGACACCCGCCGGTGCCCGGCTTTGCCCCTAAGCATACCCCCTGCCTTACAGCAAAGAACCCGCCTGGTCCATGATGTCGGCGGCCGCCTCGGGGGTGAGGACGCCGATGAAGTCGAGCGTGCGGAAGTGGTCGGCGAGATCCAGGCCGTACCCGACCACGAACTTGTCCTCGATCTCGAAGCCCACGTAGCGGCAGGGGATCTCGATGCGCCGGCGCGACGGCTTGGTGAGCAGCGCGCACACCTCGAGCGAAGCCGGGCCGCGGCTGCGCAGGTTCTTGAGCAGGTAGCTGAGCGTGAGCCCGGAGTCGATGATGTCCTCCACGATGAGCACGTGCCGGTCGCGCAGGTCGATGTCCAGGTCCTTCAGGATGCGGACCACGCCGGAGGAATCGGTGGACGAGCCGTAGCTCGAGACCGCCATGAAGTCGAGCGAGACGGGACACTCGATACGGCGAGCCAGGTCGGCCATGAAGAACACCGCGCCCTTGAGGACGCAGACGAGCAGCAGTTCCTTGCCCTCGTAGTCGCGCGAGATCTGGGTGCCGATCTCGTCGATGCGACGGGCCAGCTCTTCGCTGCCGATGAGGACCTCGGCGATGGGCTCGCTCACACTTCCTCCAGCGTCACGT
This sequence comes from uncultured Thermoleophilia bacterium, assembly GCA_903921965.1. Next base: position 1,557 of record CAIXSE010000399.1, read on the forward strand.
GCAAGGTACAGCCCGTACTTTCGTCCACGAGGAAGGGCTGCGCAACCCTCGCCGCAGGGCGCCCGCCGGGGCCACGGAAGCCCAGCCAGGCGGTCGCGCCGTCCACCTCGACCACGACGGCGCCGCGGCGCTGCTCCGGCGGCACCCGCGCGGCGGCCAGGAAACGGGCCACCGTGGTCTCGCCGCCGAGGCCGGCGGGCGCGAAGCGCTCGCCGCGGAGGGGGTGGCGCAGGACGACGCGCGCGGGAGCCGCGGCGAGCCCGGCGAAGCCCTCGCCGGCGGCGGCCGCGGCGCGGTCGAAGGCAGCGCCGGGGAGCACGGCGAGCCGCACGCGGCGGCCGCAGAACCCGGCCGCGGCGCCCGCACCCTCGAGATCGTCGCCCTGCAGGGTGACCGGTGCGCAGCCGTGCGGCCCGGCGGCCCGGCGGATCACGAGCAGGCCGCCTTCCCGCACGGCCTCGAACCCGCGCCCGAGACTGACGCGGCCGCCCCCGGGGCGGGCGGCGAGGGCGAGCAGCGCCTCGACGACGCGGCGCTCCACCAGCGCGTGGCCGCCGAACACCTCGGCGACCAGCTCGTGCAGCACCAGGGCGCGCAGCGCAGGCGGCTCGGCCTCGAGGGCGGCGACCTCCGCGGCCGCCCGGGCGTCCGGGCCGGCGGGGGCCCGCGTGCGCGCCCGCGCACCGGCGACGGCGCCGGCGAGCACCTCCGCCTCGGCGGCCGCCTGCAGGGCCGAGGCGGCGAGCGTCTCGGACAGGCGCGGGTTGAGCGCCTCGAGCCGCGGCAGCACCTCGAGGCGCAGGACGTTGCGCCTGTAGGAGGCCGTCGCGTTGCTGGCGTCTTCGCCGTACTCGATACCGGCGGCCGCGCAGTAGGCGCGCACCTCGGCGGCCCCGAGGCACAGCAGAGGCCGTGCCAGGTCCCCGCGCCGCGGCGGCATCCCCGCGAGAGCGCGCGGGCTCGCGTACTTCGCCAGCCGGTAGAGCACGGTCTCGGCCTGGTCGTCACGGTTGTGGCCGGTCACCAGGACCGCCCCGCCGCACGCCGCGGCCGCCTCGCGCGCGAACCGGTACCGCACCTCGCGCGCGCGCTCCTGGAAGCTCGGCCCGGCCGGCGGCCGCTCGAGGCGCAGCACGCGCAGCGGCACGCCCGCCTCGGCGCACGCACGCTCCACGAGTCCGCGGTCGCGGTCCGACTCCGCCCCCCGCGCGCGGTAGTCGACGTGGACGGCCGACAGCGTGAGCCCCAGCCGGAGACGGTGCTCCAGCGTGCGGACGAGGGTGAGGAGCGCCATGGAGTCGGGCCCGCCCGAGAGCATGAGAACGGCCCGCTCGCCCCGCAGCAGGACGGCGTGCTCCCCGACGAAGACGGCGACCCTCTGCTCCAGGCGGAGCCGGAAGGGGTCGGTGCGGGTCACGCGGACCTCGGGAGCGGCGTCCGGGCCTGGCCGGGCGTCAGAAGGAGACGACCTTGTCGCTGCGCGCGGTCGCCGAGGCGAGATCGTGGATCGTGCCGACCCGGGCCATCGGGACGAGGTGGTCCTCGCCGAGGCCTCGAGCGGCGCAGCACGTACCGCAGCAGGTGAAGTCGACACCCCTCTCGAGGAGGTCCTCGAGCATCTGCTGCAGCGAGGCGTGCGCGCCACGCGGATCCTGGCCGGCCTTGGCGGTCCACACCGCGTCTCCGAGGAAGAAGACCTCGACGTGCTCGTCGCGCAGTGCCAGCGCGTCGGCGAGCCGCATCGCGTTGTACGGCCCCTCGCTGCCGTACGGAGAAGAGTTCACCACGAGCAGGACGGCCATACCGCCTCCTTGTCGCCGCGGGCCGTCTGTGTGAGGCGGCCGGGCAGGACCGCCGGCCTCTGGTGCGCCCGGCGATCGTCCGGGATCAGGCGCCCTCGGTCGCCTCGCCCGGGCCCTCGACCTTGTCGCGCTCGCCCACCGGGACCTCGAGCAGGTAGCGGTAGATCAGGCCGCCCACGACGCCGCCGATGACCGGGAAAACGATGAACACCCAGAGCTGTGCCAGTGCCCAGCCGCCCACGAAGAGCGCCGGAGCGAGGCTGCGGGCCGGGTTCACGGAAGTGTTGGTCACCGGGATGCTGATGAGGTGGATCAGCGTCAGCGCCAGACCGATGGCCAGCGGCGCGAGGCCGGCGGGGGCACGGCGGTCGGTCACGCCGTGGATGACGAGCAGGAAGGCGGCCGTGAGCAGGGTCTCGATGACGATGGCGGCCAGCAGGCTGTACCCTGCCGGCGAGTGCTCGCCGTACCCGTTGGCGGCGAAGCCGTCCGAGAGGCTGAACCCGGTCCTGCCACTGGCGATGACGTACAGCACGGCGCTCGCGCAGATCGCGCCGAGCACCTGCGCGACGATGTAGATGGCCACCCTGCTCCCGGGGAAGCGGCGGCCGGCCCACAGGCCCAGCGTGACGGCGGGGTTGAAGTGCCCGCCCGAGATGTGGCCGACCGCGTACGCCATGGTGACCACCGTGAGGCCGAAGGCCAGCGCCACGCCGAGCCATCCGATGCCGCTGTCGCCGACGGACGCTGCGAGTACGGCGGCCCCCGTGCCGCCGAACACCAGCCAGAACGTGCCGAAGAACTCGGCGACGGCTGCTTTGGTCGTGTTCATCTGCGTTCCCTTCGAAGACTGTCGTTGCTGCTGGATCGCGACCTGTATACCCACAGCGACGCGCGTCCCCACGGGACCGGCGGGACTTCACCGGGAGACGACACACGAAAACGGGAGAGGCGCCCTCTCGGGCGCCTCTCCCTGCGATGGTAGCGGGGGCAGGATTCGAACCTGCGACCTTCGGGTTATGAGCCCGACGAGCTACCGGACTGCTCCACCCCGCGACGTATCTGGACAACAAAGTCTAGGCCCCTCGGCGGCGATTGTAAAGTCCTGTGCGGTCGCGAATCTCAAGAAGGCGGCGTATCATCCGATACAGTGCCTGAGATCGTGGACACTCTGCTCCAGCAGCGCGAACCTGCCCACCGGCGCCGCCTGGCGGCGGCGGTCGCCGCCACCCTCGTGGTGGTGGCGCTCGCGCTCTTCACGGCCGTCCCGTCTCTCGCCACCCCCGCACCGTCCTCGCCGTACGCGACGCCGTCGCCTTCCGCCTCTCCCGACACGCTCGACGCCGACCTCGCGTCCGCCCGCACCCAGGCGGCCCAGGTCCGCGCGGAGGTCGCCGACCTCGACCACCAGACCGAGGTCCTCATCGAGAAGTACAAC
>CAIXSE010000400.1 GCA_903921965.1 uncultured Thermoleophilia bacterium
CGGCCGGGGCGGCGCCCGGAGCGGCACCGCCGGGCCTCACGACCATGGCGCTGCCCCCGCCGCGCCGGACCGGTTCCGCCGCCGCGAGGAGCCGGCCGTCGGCGAGCTGTTCGATGCCGGTGGCCGCGCCGATCTCGGCCGGCGGCGCGAAGGTGTAGCCGCGCGCCCGCAGCGCCTCGGCCACGGCGGAGGCCTGGAAGGCGGCCTCCGCGTCGGTGGCCGGCAGGTTGCGCTGGCTCGCGCGCGGGTCGGCGACGGCCTGCGGCAGGCTCATGCCTTCGTCGATGCGGTCCACGAGCAGCTGGAGGACGGTGGTGATGATCGTGGACCCGCCCGGCGACCCGACGGTGAAGAGCGGCGTGTGCCCGCGCAGGACGATGGTCGGGGCTATGGAGCTGCGCGGGCGCTTCCCGCCCTGTACCCGGTTGGCGGCCGTGAGCGAGTCGTAGGTGAAGTCGGTGAGCTCGTTGTTGAGCAGGAAACCGTAGCCCGGGACCACGAGGCCGGAGCCCCCCGTCGACTCGATGGTGAACGTGTACGAGACGATCGTGCCGCGCCGGTCCCAGGCCGAGATGTGCGTGGTGGAGGTGCGCTGCGCCTCGGTGGGGACGCCGGGGAGCGGGACGGTGAAGGGCCAGGGGTCGCCGGGAGCCACAGGGCTCGCGGCGGCGACCCCGGTGATGAGGGCGCGCCGCCGGGCGGCGTAGGCCGGGTCGAGCAGGCCGACGAGCGGCACGCGGACGTAGGCGGGGTCGGCGACGTAGGCGTTGCGGTCGGCGAAGGAGTACCGCGACACCTCCAGCATCTTCTGGACGACCTCGTCGCGCGCGGCGCCCGAGAGCGGGTAGCCCGCGAGGACGTTGAGCGCCTCGCCGACAGTCGACCCGCCGCTCGACGACGGGGCGATCCCGTACACGTCCAGCCCGCGGTACCGCACGCGCGTCGGGGTCCCGGTCAGCGGCCTCCAGGCACGCAGGTCGGCGGCCGTCATCACGCCGGGCCGCCACACGTGGACGGCGCCGGCCGCGACGGGCGGCCGCGCCACCGTCTGCAGGATCGCCTCTGCCAGCGGTCCGCGGTAGAACCCGGCCGGACCCGACCGGCCGATGAGCCGCAGCGTGCGCGCCAGGTCGGGATTGCGGAGCACGGTCCCCACGTCGCGCGGCGTGCCGTCCGGGTCGAGGTACAGGGCCGCCGAGGAGGGCACCTCGGCGAACCTGGCGGCGTTCGCCGCGGTCTGGTCGAAGAAGGTCTGGTCGACGACGAAGCCGTCGCGCGCGACCGCCACCGCCGGGGCCAGCGCCTCGCGCAGCGACAGCGTGCCGTAGCGCCGCAGCAGGTAGTCCCACGTGGCCACCGTGCCGGGCACGCCGACGGAGAGGCCGCTGTACCGCGCTTCACTGAAGGGCAGCGGCGTGCCGCCGTCCCAGAACGAGCGCGGCGTCATGGCGGCCGGGGCCGTCTCGCGGCCGTCGATGCACACGACCCTGCGCCGGGCGGCGTCGTAGATGACGAGGTAACCGCCGCCGCCGATGCCGCACGAGAACGGCTCCGTGACGGTGAGCACGCCGGCCGCGACCACCGCCGCGTCCACCGCGTTGCCGCCGGCCCGCAGGGCGCGCACGGCGGCCCGAGTGGCCAGCGTCTCCACCGTCGCGACGGCGCCGCCGCGGCCGACGGCGGTGGCCGGTCCGTGAGGAGCGGTCGCCGCGTCACGTGACGGAGCGGCGAAGGCGGGCCCCGCCGGCAGAAGAAGAACGGCGGCGGCCAGCGCCGCACCCACGATCGCGACCTTCATCGACCCTCCCGTCAGGTGGCGGACCCTCACTGTCTTCTCGGCCGCGCACGCGCCGGACCTGAGCGCGAGCCCCGGTGCGCCGGCCGAGGCGGCGCGGCGGCGCGGCCGTCGGCTACACTCCCGTCGTGACCTCAGGCCTCCCCGCACACCCGCGCCCGGTGACGTTCGCGTCGGACGGGCTCACGCTCTCCGGGCTGCTCTACCTTCCCGCCGGCGAGCCCGCCGGCTCCCTCGTCGTCTGCCACGGCGCCGCCAGCCGCAAGGAGAACCACGTCCTGATGGGCGAGCAGGCCGCGGACGCGGGGCTGGCGGCGCTCCTCTTCGACTTCCGCGGCCACGGTGCCAGCGAGGGCGCCATGGACCCGGACGGCTGGCACGACGCGGCCGCGGCGGCCGAGGTCCTGCTCGAGCTGAGCGCGGCGCCGTGGGTGGCGGCCCGCGGGGCGAGCATGGGCGGCTGCATGCTGCTGCTCGCCGCCCAGGCGCGCCCCGGGCTGTTCGGCGCGCTGGTCGCGCTCTGCCCGGCCGACGGTCCCTCGCTCCTCGCCGGGCTGGACGGCCTGGAGCGCCGCACCGAGTGGGCCACCCGCGTCGCCGCCGAGGCCGGCCCGTCGGCGGCGCCGGACGCAGGGGCCGGTGCGCCCGAAGCCGACTACCGGGGGCGCTTCGACACGGCCGCGCTGTGGCCGTTCCTGGAGCGCCTCGACCTGACGGACGTCGCCCGCGGCATGCCGCGCGTGCTGCTGGCGCACGCGCGCGACGACGACGCGGTGCCGTTCGCGCACAGCGAGCGGCTCGCCGCCGTGCTCGCGCCGCCGGCGCGCTTCATCGTGCTCGAGAGCGGCGGCCACCACGGGCCGGGCCGCTCCCCGGAGGTCGCGCGGGCCACGCTGGCGTGGGTGACGGCGAACGCGCCCGGGGCCGGCCGGGCCTGACGGGGGGCGCGAGCCGGCCGGGCCTGAAAGGCGGGTGGCCGGGCCTGAAAAGGCAGCGCCGGTCGCTCGGCCGTCAGCCCTCGCGCGAGAGCCCGAGGCTCCTGAGGCGCACCTGCATCGCCGCGGAGCTCACGAGGAAGCGGTCGGCGAGACGCGGCACGTCGGCGCCGTGCTCGTACACGGCCTCGCGCACGAGGTGCTCCGGCATGAGCAGCGCGGCCGCGAACGCGTCGGCCTCACGCTCCTCGCTCCGTCCGGCCTCGGTCACGCGGCCGCCGCGCTCGAGGCGCGGCCTTCCGGGGTGGAGCACGAAGTGGCCGATCTCGTGCGCGATGGTGAACCGCCGGCGTCGCTCGTTGCTGTCGCCGTGCAGGACGATGGCGTAGCCGTCGCCCAGCGGCTCCAGCGCCGCCTCGCTCGTGAACGGCTCCCGCGCGGTCTGGACGACCTCGAGGTTCAGGGCGCTGACGACGTCCCGCAGCTCCACCGGCTCACGGGTGATGCCGGCGATGTGGAGCAGGCGGTCGGCCTGACGGCGGATGTGCGTGTCGGAGTTCGCCAAGGTTTCGTGGCCCGTGACGCTCGACGGGCAGGACGCATACTACCACCTTGCGTCACCAGGCGGTGAGGCGCCGATCGAGAGCGGCGAGCGGTCCGCGGACGCCCGGTGGTCCGGCGGGCCCGGGGCGCCTCGCGCACCCCCCGGCGCGGAAGCTCAGGCGCCGAGCAGCGGCAGCAGCCGGGCGACGACGCCGCCCACGGCCAGGGCCAGTCCGACGGTCCCCAGGCTGATGTACACGGTGCGCTTCCAGCCCACCACGCGCCCGAGCACGGTGATGGTGGCGAGGCAGGGGATGTAGATGGCGTTGACGATGGCGTAGGTCACGATCTGCGACGTCGTCATGAACGAGGAGATGCTCACCGCCGC
>CAIXSE010000401.1 GCA_903921965.1 uncultured Thermoleophilia bacterium
CGCCGGGACGAGCTGTTCGCGCTCCAGTCCCGGCCGATCACCACCCTCGGGGAGCGCGGCGCGGAGGGCGACGGCCGCGCCGCGTACCTCAGCCTCAGCCGCAGCTTCGAGAGCCTGCGGCGCCTGCGGCGCCGCATCGAGGACGAGGACCTGCCGAGGATGAGTGCTGAGGCCGGGCGCCTGGCGGCCGTCCGGCCGGCGGAGCTGGACGACGACGGGCTGCTCGACGCCCTCCGCGAGCGCAAGGCGGCGCACGACGCGGCCGTCGACGTGTACCTCGCCGACTTCGTCCCCTTCGCCCACGGCGTGCGGCTGTTCGGGCGCGCCTACAACGACGCCCTGTGCCCGGACGACCCCTACGAGTTCACTGGGCTCCTGACGGCGACCCCCATGGTGAGCCTGCGCAGGAACGCGGCCCTCGGCCGCGTCGCGGCGGCGCTCCGGGACGGCGACGAGCGCGCGGCGGCGGCGCGGCTTGAGGCGTTCCTGGCGGAGTTCGGCGACCTGGGCGGCGTCGCGGGGGCCGACGAGGTGCTGCAGGTGGCGCGGCGCCTGGCGGCGAGGCCGGCGCCGTCGACGCAGGGCCGGGCGGACGGCCCGCCTCCGGACGGTGTGGACGCGGCGGTGCGCCGCTACGTCGAGGCGCACCCCGAGGCGGAGCGGGAGCGGGCCAGGGAACTGCTGGACCTGGGACGCGCCAGCTGGCGCCTGCGCGACGACGACAACCTGTACCTCGGCCGCCTCGAAGCGCTTCTGCGCGCCGCGCTGGACGAGGCCCGCCGGCGCGGCCTCGAGGCGGGAGAGGAGTACGAGCCGCGGGCGGTGACGCTCCCGTCGCCGCTCGCGCCGGCGGCGCCCGGGGCAACGGCGACGGCGCCCGGCTCCGAGGCCGCGGCGCCCGGGCGGTACCGCGCTCGCGCCCGCCAGGTGGTGGGGCAGCCGGCCGGGCCCGGCCTGGCCGTCGGCCCGGCGCGTGTGGTCGGCGGGCGCGACGACCTCGCCGCCTTCGAAGACGGGGACGTCCTGGTCTGCGATGCCGTCCAGCCCGAGATGACCTTCGTGGTGCCTCTGGCCGCGGGCATCGTCGAACGACGCGGCGGCATGCTCATCCACGGCGCCATCATCGCCCGCGAGTACGGCCTGCCCTGCGTCACCGGCGTCCCCCGGGCGACCGAGGTCATCCGCACCGGCGACCGCGTGACCGTGGACGGGTACCTGGGGATCGTCGTCGTCGGCTGAACCGGTGGGTGGGCCTCGCCGGCCCTCCCGCGCTCAGGTGTCGCGCACCTCGCGCCGCGCCTTCAGGTAGGCGATGAGCAGCCGGTCGCGGTCCGCCGTGAGCTCCTCGTAGGTCCGTCCCGCCTTCTCCTCGGCGAGCCCCGCTTCGAGGACCTCGCCGGTCTGCGGCGGGAACGCCGTCCAGGTGGCGAGGTCGCGCAGCATGCCCTCCTTGACCGCCGCGAGGTGCTCGACGTGGCCGCGGATGCCCTCGCGCCCGCCGCCCAGGTCGTAGAGGAGGTGCGGCCCCATGGCGGCCCAGCGCAGGCCGGGGCCGTACGCCACGGCGCGGTCCACGTCGTCGACGGTGGCCACGCCCTGCAGGACGAGGTCGACCGCCTCGCGCCACAGGGCGGCCGAGAGCCGGTTCGCGAGGTAGCCGGGGATGTCGCGCGTGAGCACGACCGGCTCCTTGCCGGCGGCGGCGTAGAAGGCGGCCGCCCGCTCCATGGTCTCCGCCGAGGTCAGCGGCCCCGGCGCAAGCTCGACGAGCGGCACGAGGTGCGGCGGGTTGTACGGGTGCGCGGCGAGGCAGCGCTCCGGGCGCCGCGCCGCGGTCTGGATCGCGCCGATGGAGAGACCGGACGAGCTCGTGCACAGCAGGGCGTCGGGCGGCGCCGCCGCGTCCAGCGCCGCGAAGACCTCACGCTTCAGCTCGAGGTCCTCGCGCACGCACTCCTGCACGTGGCCCACGCCGGCGACGGCCTCCTC
>CAIXSE010000402.1 GCA_903921965.1 uncultured Thermoleophilia bacterium
CTGCAGGGCGACGTGGGCTCGGGTAAGACGGTCGTCGCCCTGTACTGCCTCGTGCGCGCCGCCGAGGCCGGCAGGCAGGGCGCGCTGATGGCCCCGACGGAGACGCTGGCCGCGCAGCACGCCGAGACGGCGGCGCGGCTGCTCGGGACGCTCGTGCCCACGGAGCTGCTCACGGCGTCGCTCGGCGCCCGCGAGCGGCGCGCGACGCTCGAGCGCGTCGCCTCCGGGGCGGCCGGGCTCGTGATCGGCACCCACGCGCTGCTCCAGGAGGACGTGGCCTTCGCGGGGCTCGGCCTCCTCGTCGTCGACGAGCAGCACCGCTTCGGCGTCGAGCAGCGCGACGCCCTGGTGCGGCGCGCCGAGCACGGTGGCTGCGCGCCGCACGTGCTGCACATGACGGCCACGCCGATCCCCCGCACGCTCGCGCTGACGGTCTACGGCGACCTCGACGTGACGACCATCGCCGGCGCGCCCTCCGGCCGCCAGCCGGTCGTCACCCGCCTGGTCGACGAGACCCAGCGCGAGACCGGCTACCGGTTCGTGCGCGAGCAGCTCGAGAAGGGCAGGCAGGTCTACGTGGTCTGCCCGGCCATCGACGAGTCGGAGTCGTTCGACGCCACCACCGCCGTCGCGGAGGCGGAGCGTCTGCAGGCCGGGCCGTTCCGCGACGCGCGCGTCGCCGTGGTGCACGGCCAGTTGAAGGCCGCCGACCGCGACGCGGTCATGCGCGAGTTCAAGGCCGGCCGCGTCCAGGTACTCGTCGCCACGAGCCTCATCGAGGTCGGCATCGACGTGCCCAACGCCACGGTGATGATCGTCGAGGGCGCGGAGCGCTTCGGCCTCGCCCAGCTGCACCAGCTGCGCGGGCGCGTGGGGCGCGGCTCCGAGAAGTCGTACTGCCTGCTGTTCTCGAACGCCGAGACCGGCGCCTCTCAGGCCCGGCTCGAGGCGCTGCTCGAGACCAGCGACGGCTTCGTCCTCGCCGACCGCGACCTGGAGATCCGCGGCGAGGGCCAGGTGATGGGCGCGCGCCAGGCGGGCGTGCCCGACCTCAAGCTGGCGCGCCTGGCGCGCGACCGCAAGGCCCTGCTGCGCGCCCGCGAGCTGGCGGCGGAGATCCTCGCCGCCGACCCCGAGCTCTCCCGCCCGGAGCACGTGCCCTTCGCCGACGCCATGCGCGCCGCCTTCGGGCACGAGCTCGCCTGGCTGCTGAAGGCCTGACGACCGCTCCAGCTCCGCGGTCGTACGGCCCGCCCCGGCGCCCACGGCGGCCCGCGCGACCGCTCCCGTATACACTCTCGGCATGCGTACGCCCGAGCTCATCGCCACCCACACCAACACCGACTTCGACGCGTTCGCGGCGATGGTCGCCGCGCGCAAGCTGTATCCGGAGGCGGCGGTGTGCCTCGGCGGCGCCGTCAACCGCAACGTGCGCGAGTTCCAGGCGCTGTACGCCGACCTGATCCCGGTCGTCGACCCGGCGGACGTGGAGCACGACAGCGTCCGCCGCCTCATCCTGGTCGACACCGTGCACGCCAACCGCCTGGGCGAGCTCGGCGACCTCTGCACGCGCGACGGCGTGCAGGTCGTCGCCTTCGACCACCACACGCACCTCGACGACCTCCCGGCCTTCCTCGGCCCCGACGACCTGATCACCTCCGAGGACGGCTCCCTCGTCACCCTCTTCGTGCGCATCATCGCCGAGCGCGGCCTGGGCATCTCGCCCTTCGAGGCCTCGGTCTTCGCCCTCGGGATCCACGAGGACACCGGCTCGCTGACGTTCTCCACCTCGACCCCGGCCGACGCCGAGGCCCTGGCGCTCTGCATGCAGCGCGGCGCCGACACGGTGCTGCTGGAGAAGTGGCTGGCCAACGTGCTCACCCCTGCGCAGCGGCGCACTCTCGCCGGAGCGCTCCAGAGCGCGGAAGAGCTGCCGATCCCCGAGGCCACGGTGCTCGTCTCGGCGCTCCACCAGGACCTGTACGTCGAGGGTGTGAGCGTGGTGGCGCACCGCGTCATGGACCTCACCGGCTGCGACGGCTACTTCCTGCTCGTGGCGATGGAGAACCGCGTGTTCGTGACGGCGCGCAGCCGGGGAGGCCGGCTCGATGTGGCCCGCGCCCTCGCGGCGATCGGCGGCGGGGGGCACCCGGCGGCCGCCTCGGCGGTGGTCAAGGACCGCCCGCTCGAAGAGGTCACCGAAAGGTTGAAGGCGGCGATCCCCGGCTCCGTGAACCCGGTCCTGAAAGTGGACGAGGTCATGGTGCCGTCGCCGCCGGTCGTCGACGCGCAGACGACCGTCGACGACGCGGCCCTGCTGTGCCGGCGCGCGGGTCTCGGTGGCACCCTGGTGCGGGACGGGGAGACGCTGACCGGCAAGGTGGCGCTGGCCGACCTTGAGCGCGCCTCAGCGCACGGGCTGGGGCACGCGCCGGTGAAGGCGGTGATGACGGCGCGCCTGACCGTCGTGCCCTCGGGCACGCCGGTGGAGCGCGCCGCCCTGGCCGTGGCGCAGGAGGAGATCGGCTGGGCGCCGGTCACCTGCAGCGACGACGCGGAGCTGCGGTTCGGCGCCGTGCTCGGCGCCGTCACGCGCAGCTCGCTCTCGGGCACGCTCCCGCCGGCGCCTCCGGCGCCGGTCGTCGCCAACCTCGCCGGCGAGCTCGGCGAGCTCGGCCTCGACCACCTCTTCCGCCAGGTCCAGGCCGTGGCCGCCGGCGTGCGCGGCGTCTTCCTCGTCGGCGGCGCCGTGCGCGACCTGCTCCTCGGCGAGCCCGGCTTCGACGTCGACATCGCCGTGGAGGGCGACGGCATCGCCTTCGCCGGCGACCTCGCGGCGCGGCTGAAGGGGCACGTGCGCCCGCACGAGAAGTTCGGCACCGCCGTGGTCGTCGCCCATGGGCCCGGCGGCGAGCGCCTGCGCGTGGACGTGGCGTCGACGCGCTCAGAGTCCTACGCACACCCCGGGGCGCTGCCCAAGGTGGAGCACGCCTCCATCCGCAGCGACCTCGCGCGGCGGGATTTCAGCATCAACGCGCTGGCCGTGTCGCTCAAGCCCGAGACCTACGGCGACCTGCTCGACTACTACGGCGGCCTCGAGGACCTCGAGGCCGGCCGCATCGTGGTCCTCCACAACCTCAGTTTCATCGAGGACCCCACCCGTGTGCTGCGCGCCATCCGCTACGAGAACCGCTACGGCCTGCGCATGGACCCGCACACCTTCAATCTGGCCCGCGCCTGCTGTGCGATGGACCTGGTGGGCGACCTCTCGTCGGCACGCCTGCGGGACGAGCTCGTCGCACTCCTGGAAGAGGAGAAGGCCGACTTCTCGCTGCGGCGCATGGACGAGCTCGGCCTGTCGCCGTCGGTCCACGGACGCCTGCGCACCGACGGGCCCACGCGCGAGCTGGTCAGGCGCGGCGACCGCCTGCGGGCGGAGCACCGCCTCGAGGCGGATATGCCGCGCTGGCGGCTGCGCCTCATCTGGATGCTGCGCGACCTCGAGCCCGAGGAGATCGCCCTGTGGACCGAGCGCATGCGCATCAAGCGCGCGGACGCCGACGTGCTCGAGCGCGGCTTCGTGCTCGGCGAGCGCCTGGGCGGGCGCGTGCGGCGAGGCCCCGGCGAGGCCGAGCTCTACGACCTCGCGACGGGCGAGCCGCTCGAGGCGGTGGTCGCGGCGATGACGCTCGACGAGAGCGGCGTGAGCGCCGCTCGCCTGGGCCGCTACCTCGACGTCAGCCGCCACGTGAAGCTCGAGATCACCGGCGAGGACCTGCTCGCCCTCGGCATCCCGTCGTCGCCGCAGCTGGGCGACGTGCTGCGCAGCGTGCTCCACCTCAAGCTGAACGGCGTCGTCCACGGCCGCGATCAGGAGCTCGACGCCGCCGCGAGGATGCGGCCGTGACCGGCAACGGCCTCTTCGTCCGCTTCCTCATCACCCTGCCGTTGCTGCTCGTGAGCCTGGTGGCGCACGAGCTCGCGCACGCGTGGGTCGCCGACAGGCTCGGCGACCCGACGCCGCGCGAGCACGGCCGCCTGACGCTGAACCCCATCAAGCACCTCGACCTGTGGGGCACGGTGTTCCTCGTCGTGACCTTCGTCGGCTCGGGCGGGCAGTTCTTCTTCGGCTGGGCCCGCCCGGTGCCCATCAGCCCGTGGCGTTTCACGAAGGCGTCGCCGCAGCGCGGCGAGATGCTCGTCTCCGCCGCCGGCCCCGCGGCCAACTTCGCCCTCGCGGCGCTCAGCTGCGGCGCCATCTGGCTCACGTTCACCTGGAGCCTGTACCTCGCCCAGGTACTGCTGCTCTGCTTCCTGCTCAACGTGATCCTCGGGACCTTCAACCTCATCCCGATCCCCGGCCTCGACGGCGGCGGGGTGGTCGGGGGCCTGCTCCCGAAGAAGGCCTGGATGCACTGGCTCTCCTGGAGCCGGTACGGCACCTACCTGTTCATCGGCCTGTTCCTGCTCTTCATGGTGTTCCCGGGGTTCTTCGACGCCACCATCGGCGCCGTGCTCCGCTGGTCGTACACCCTGCTGCCGGGTGGATGAAGTGACGGGCACGGCCGCGGGCGGCGGGACGAGCGGGACGGGAGTGCTCGGCGAGCACGTGGCGGGCGGCCTGCGCTGGCTGGAGTGGCGGGCGGGCGGCGCCGCGGCGGCGTTCCCGGCGCGCGAGGGCGGCGTCTCGGCGCCGCCGTTCGAGAGCCTGAACCTCGGGCTGTCGGTCGGCGACGACCCCGCCGCCGTGCTCGAGAACAGGCGCCGCTTCTGGACCGCCGCCGGCCTCTCACCGGAACGGGTGGTCGTCCCCGGCCAGGTGCACGGCACCGACCTCGCCTGGGTCGGCGAGGCCGAGGCCGGGCGCGGCGCCTTCGACCGCGAGAGCGTGGTCCACGACCACGACGGCCTGCTCACGGCCACGCCGGGGCTCGGCCTGGTGGTGAGCTACGCCGACTGCGTGCCGGTGGTCGTGGCGGCGAGCGGCCCGGAGGGCCCCGCGCTCGCCGTCGTCCACGCCGGCTGGCGCGGCATGCTGGCCGGCATCGTCGGCAAGGCGGCCCGGGAGCTCGCGACGCGCGGCCGCCTCACGGCCGCCGTGGTGGGCCCCAGCATCGGGCCGTGCTGCTTCGCCGTCGACGACGCCCTGCGGGCGCGCTTCGAGGCGCGCTTCCCGGGCTCCGGCGGCGACGGCACCGTCGATCTCTGGGCCTGCGCCCGGCAGGAGCTGGTGGAAGCCGGTGTGCCGCAGGAGGCGGTCACCGTCACCGGCGTCTGCACCTCCAGCGACCCGGCGTACTTCTCGCACCGGCGCGACCACGGTGCGACCGGCCGTCATCTGGCGGTAGCATGGCTTGCGGAATCGTGAACCCCGGACGCGTCCCGGCGCGGGGAGGAGGGGCGTAGTGGTCAGACAGCTCGTGCCGAAGCTCGAGGTGGTCCGCGAGCGCTTCGAGGAAGTGGAGGGCCGGGTCGCCGCGGCGGCCGCCGCGGCCGGCCGCGACCCGGGGGGCGTGCAGGTGCTCGTCGCCACCAAGTACGTCGCCGCGGAGCACCTCGGCGTGCTCGCCGAGGCCGGCGTGCGCCTCATCGGCGAGAACCAGGCCCAGGCGCTGGTCGAGAAGCACGAACTGTACGGCGGCGTGTTCGAGTACCACTTCATCGGGCACCTGCAGAGCCGCAAGACGAAGCTCGTGCTCCCGCTGGTCACTCTCATCCACTCCGTGGACAGCATGAGCGTCGTACAGGAGATACAGGCACGGGCCGCGAACATCACAGACGTGCTGCTCGAGGTCAACATCGCCGGCGAAGACACGAAGAGCGGCCTCGCCCTTCCGGACGTGGACGCGTTCCTGGACGAGGCCGCCGCGTGCGACAGGGTCCGCTTCCGCGGTCTCATGTGCATGCCGCCGCTGACGCCCGACCCCGAGGACGCACGTCCGTACTTCGCGCGCACCCGCGAACTGGCCGAGCGGCTTTCGGCGGCCTGGCGGGGCACATATACTTTCGGGCAGCTGTCGATGGGCACCAGCGCCGACTACGAGGTCGCGGCGCAAGAAGGCGCGACCATCGTGCGCGTGGGCAGCGTGCTCTTCTGAGACGGTAGGGAGGACCCATGGGCCTGGGCGATACGTGGCACAAGGTGGCGGTGTACTTCGGTATCGCCGACGACGAAGACGACTACGACGAGGACGAGACACTAGCTCCGCACGAGGAGCTCGAGCGCTCGTACCAGGACCGCCCCAACGTCCGCAAGCTCGAGAGCAGCGGCAGCCGCGGCCGTGGCGGCAGCGACTACGACGACATCTTCGCCGACGAGCCGCGCCGCGGCAGCGCCGGCTCTTCGCGCAGCTCGGCCTCGGCGGCGCCCGTGGTGCGCGCCGTGCAGCCCGTCCGTCCGGCGCGCGTCGAAGTGCACCTCGTCATCCCCAAGAACTTCAACGACGCGCAGCAGATCGCCGACAAGTTCAAGGTCGACGTCCCCGTCATCATGAACCTGCAGGCCTCCGACACCGAGCTGTCCAAGCGCCTCATCGACTTCTGCAGCGGGCTGTCCTACGCGCTCGACGGCGGCATGCAGCGTGTGGGAGACAAGATCTTCCTGCTCACGCCGCGCAACGTCGAGGTCTCGGCCGAAGAACGCGCGCGGCTCATCGAGAAGGGCTTCTTCAATCAGTTCTGAGCGGGCGGGCCTGAGATGATCGTCGGCTTCATCGGCGCCGGGCACATCGCCCACGCTCTCGCCGAGGGCTGGAGCCGCCCGGGACTTCCCGACCCACCCGAGCTCCGCTTCTTCGACGTCGACACCGGCCGCGCGGCCGAGCTGGCCGCGGCCTGCGGCGGCACGGCCGCCGGTGCCGCCGGCGACGTCGTCGAGGCGGCCGACCTCGTGCTCGTCTGCGTCCGTCCGCAGCACGTCGCCGCGGTCCTGGACGAGGTGGGCGCGTGGCTCGGCTCGACCCCGCTGGTCTCGGTCGCCGCCGGCGTCACCCTGGACCGGGTGCTGGCGGCGCTGCCAGACGGCAGCCGTGCCGCCCGGGTCATGCCCAACGTCGCTGCGGCCCTGGGGCTGGGCACCTTCCTGCTCGTCCCCGGCACGCTGGGCGACGTATGCGCGCCCGTGGAGGCGCTCTTCGGCCTCGCCGGCGAGGTCATCGAACTGGACGAGCGCCACTTCGACGCGGCCACGTCGATCGCCGGCTGCATGCCCGGCACGCTCGGCCGCTTCGTGGTCGCCATGACGGCCGCCGGCGTCGAGCACGGCCTCGCGGCGGACGTGGCGCAGCGCCTCGCCGTCGCGGGCGTCCACGGCGCGGCCGCGATCATCGCCCGGGAGGGCGACCCCGCGGCCGTCGTCACCGCCACCGCGACGCCGGGCGGCATGACCGCGGCGGCCATCGAAGCCCTGGAGGAGCGCGACCTCGCCGCCGCCGTGCACGCGGCCGTCGCCGCCGCCACGGCCCGCGCAAGGGAGCTCGCGTGACCGCCTCGCTTCCGGTCACGCTCACGCACACGTCACGACAAGACCGGCAGCCGGCCGGGCCTGGGGGGTCCGCATGAAGCTCACACCGCTGGACATCCGTCACAAAGAGTTCAAGCGCACCATGCGCGGCTACGCAGATGTTGAGGTGGACGAGTTCCTCGACGAGGTGGCCGACGAGTTCGAGCGCATCTTCAAGGAGAACATCGACCTGCGCGACAGGCTCGAGGTGCTCGAGGACCAGGTCGCGGGCTACAAGCGCATCGAGGAGACGCTGCAGAAGACGCTGATCTCCGCGCAGGCCAGCGCCGACGAGCTCAAGCAGACCAGCACGCGCGAAGCCCAGGTCATCGTGCACGAGGCCGAGCTGCAGGCGCGGCAGCTGGTGAACGAGGCCTACACCGAGCGGCAGGGCATCGAGCAGACCACGGCGCGCCTCCGGAGCGCCGAGCAGGACTTCCGCTTCAAGTTCCGGCAGCTGCTGCAGGGGTACCTGGCGCACATCGAGGAGGAAGGTCCGGTCACCGGAGAGGGTGCCGCCGCGCAGAGCGACTTCGAGCGGCGCGCCGAGGCCGTGAAGCAGGCCATCGAGCGCGAGGGCACCTCCGCGCGGCCCGCGACCGGCGAGACTCCAGCCTCGCCCGCCGGCGCGGCGGAGGCGGCGCCTCCGCAGGCGTACCCTGCGGGAGCGGGCGCCGCGGCCGTGCCTGAGCCCGGGCAGCCCGTGAGCGACGCACCGCGCAGGCAGCCGGTGGCGCGGCCGCCGGAGACCGGCGCTTCCGGTCCCGAAGCGCCCGGCCGCGAGCAGGCGCCGGGCGCCGTGCCGCGCGACCCGCTCCTGCCGGGCCCCGATGAGGTGACCGCCGGCCGTATCGCCGAGTACATCCCGCCGGCCGGCTCAGACCCGGCCCGGAAGATGCCTCAGCCCGGACGCGTCACCCTGGGCGAGACCGACGAACTGCTGGCCGACGTCGACACAGGGGTGAACGAGAACGAGTTCAAGTGGTGAGCCCGGGCCGCTGCGGCGGTCCGCGGACGGGGTAGACATCAGCGTGTGGGCGTCGCCGGGGGCGCGGCGCAGCGAGATCTCGGGCGTGGCCGACGGCCGCCTGCGCGTGCGGCTGGCGGCGCCTGCCCACGAGGGCAAAGCCAACGCCGAACTGGTGCGCTTCCTTGCCGCGCAGCTCCGGGTGCCGCGGAGCGCGGTGTCGCTGGTGGCCGGGGCGGGCGGGCGCCGCAAGCTCGTTCGCGTGGATGGAGTCACTGAAGACGAGGCGAGACGGGATCTCCGTCTCTGACTGAGGGAGGCCGTATGGCAAAGCTGGCGTACTGCAAGGCCTGCAAGGCGACGTACCCGCTCAACATCGTGACCGGAGAGGGGTCCCGTTCGGGCAAGACCAAAGAGCCGACCTGTCCCATGGGTCACCTGGACATCCAGGAGCTCGACACGCCGCGCAAGCCACGTGCCAGGAAGTGACCGCAGGCTCGGCGCGGCCTTCGCCGTCGCTGCCGCCGTCGCCGTCGCGGACCAGGTGTCCAAGTGGCTGGTCCGCGACGGCACGGACGGGCTGCCGGTCCGCGTCGTGGCCGGGGTCCGGATCGAGCTCAACTACAACACGGGGATCTCATTCGGGCGCTTCGCCGGCGCAGGCTGGATCGTCACGGCGGCGGTGGCCGCGGTCGCCGCGGGCGTGACCGCCGCGCTCTTCCTGGCGCCGGCGCGGTACCGCATCGCGCTCGGGGTGATCCTCGGGGGAGCCGTGGGCAACCTCATCGACCGCTTCCGCTTCGGCGGCGCGGTCGTGGATTTCATCGCCATAGGCCCCTGGCCGCCGTTCAACCTCGCCGACGCGGCCATCCTGATCGGCACGGTGGTCCTCGTGCTGCAGGTGTTCCTTGGCCTCCGGGACTGAGGGCTCCGGCGGGCGGGACGAGGCGGCCCGGCCCCCTCGCGTGCGTGCCGGCCGGTTCACGGTCCGCGAGGACGACGCCGGGGCGCGCCTGGACGTCGTCCTGGCGGCGCGCGCCGGCGTCTCACGTTCGGTCGCGCAGAAGCTGATCGACGAGGGCCGGGTCACGGTCGCCGGCGCTCCGGTCCGCAAGAAGCACACCGTGCGTGCCGGTGACGAGGTCGCGTGGGAGCCGGGCCCGGAGCCCGAGGCACTGGCTCCCGAGCGCGTGCCGTACACGCTCGTCTACGAAGACGACTGGCTGCTGGTGGTCGACAAGCCGGCCGGGGTGGTCGTGCACCCCGCGCCCGGCCACGAGCACGGCACCTTGGCGCAGGGTCTCGTGGAGCGGGGCGCACGCGGCGGGCACCAGGCGCGCCCCGGCATCGTCCACCGGCTCGACAAAGACACGTCGGGCCTGCTCATCGTGGCGCGCCGCGACGACGCCTACGCGGCGCTCGTCGCGGCCATGGAGCGCCGCGACGTCCACCGCGTGTACGCTGCGCTCCTGCGCGGCGACCTGCCGCAGGACGAGGGCACGATCGACGCGCCCATCGGCCGGCACGTCCGCGACCGCACGCGCATGTCGCTCCACACCACGACCGGCAAGCGCGCCGTGACGCACTTCCGCGTGCTCGGGCGCGCCGGGGGGTTCACGCTGGCGCGCGTGCAGCTCGAGACCGGGCGCACCCACCAGATCCGCGTGCACTTCGCGGCGCTCGGCCACCCGGTCGCCGGCGACCTGCAGTACGGACGGCGCGAGCGTCCGGCGGGCCTCGAGCGGCAGTTCCTGCACGCCGCCCGGCTGGCGCTCCCGCACCCGCAGGACGGGCGGCACCTCAGCTTCGCGAGTCCGCTGCCGCCCGAGCTCTCGGCGTTCCTCGCCGGCCTCGGCCTCCCGCCGCAGCCTGAGCTCTGAGCCACGGGGTGACGACACCGTCTCCGCGCTGGCCTTCGGCTGTATTCTGCAGCGAACGCGCAGGGCGGGGGAAGGATGACGACCTCGCGGGCCGGTGGACGTTCGGCGAGAGAGCCCGCTCCGATCTGCCCTTGCCGCGCCGTCCCCGCGACGGCTACAATGGCTTGGTCCTTTAACCACGTCCCGAGAGACGGAAAGGGGGTGCAGCGCTGCCGTACGCCAACAGGGCCGGTGGCGCGTTTTTTATGCCCGGATCCAGACCAGAGAACGAGGTCGTCGTCATGACGGCCGAGCAGCTGTCGCGCACGATCACGCGCATCGCCCACGAGGTCCTCGAGAAGAACCCGGGAGAGGACAGGCTCGCCGTCGTCGGCATCCACACCCGCGGTGCCGTTCTCGGGGCCCGCATCCACAGGCTCCTGTGCGAAGTGGGCGGGCACCAGTACGCCAGCGGCGACATCGACATCGCGTTCTACCGCGACGACGTGGCCGCCCGCGGGGCCGTCGGCATCGTCCCCTCCACGCAGCACCCCGTGGTGCACGACACCGACCTGCCCTTCGAGATCGACGGCGCCCGCGTGGTGCTCGTCGACGACGTGCTGTACACCGGGCGCACCATCCGCGCCGCGATCGACGCCCTCTTCGACTACGGCCGGCCGGCGAGCGTGCAGCTCGCGGTGCTCGTGGACCGTGGCCACCGCGAGCTGCCCATCCGCCCCGACTACGTGGGCAAGAACCTGCCGACCGCCGCGCGCGAGCGCATCAGCGTGCGCGTGGCCGAGTGCGACGGCGTCGACGAGGTCGTCCTCGTCCGCGCCAAGGAGGCCTGACATGCCCAAGCGCGACCTCATCAGCATGGAAGACCTCTCGCGCGCCGACGTCGAGCTCATCCTCGACACCGCGGAGAGCTTCCTCCCGGTGCTGGAACGCGACATCAAGAAGGTGCCGACCCTGCGCGGGCGCACCATCGTCAACCTGTTCTGGGAGTCGTCGACGCGCACGTCGTCGAGCTTCGACCTCGCCGCCAAGCGGCTGTCGGCCGACACCCTGGCCCTCAAGGCCAGCGGCTCGGCCGTGGAGAAGGGCGAGACGCTCAAGGACACCGCCATCACCCTGAGCGCCTACGCGCCCGACATCATCGTCATGCGGCACCCCTCGGCCGGCGCCTGCCAGACGCTCTCGGCGAACACCGAGGCCAGCGTCATCAACGCCGGCGACGGCAAGCACCAGCACCCCACCCAGTGCCTGCTCGACCTCTTCAGCATGCGCCAGAACCTGGGTCGCGACCTCGCCGGCCTCAAGGTCTTCATCGTCGGCGACATCCTGCACAGCCGCGTCGCGCGCAGCGACATCATGGGCTTCCAGATGCTGGGCATGGACGTCACCCTCGTCGCACCGCCCACGCTCATGCCGCGCGGCATCGACGAGGCCATGGGCGTCAAGGTCGAGTACGACATCGCGAACCTCGCGGACGCCGACGTCATCTACCTGCTGCGCATCCAGAAGGAGCGCATCAAGGCCGGCGCCAACTACCTGCCGTCGCTGCGCGAGTACAGCCGCCTGTGGGGCGTCAGCCAGGCGCGGCTGCGGCCGGGGCAGCGGGTCATGCACCCGGGCCCCATCAACCGCGGCGTCGAGATCGCCAGCGACATCGCCGACGACGACGAGAACCTCATCGCCCACCAGGTGTTCAGCGGTCTGGCGGTGCGCATGGCCATCCTCTACCGGACGATCGTCGGCTACAGCGACGGCGCGGCGACCGAGGAGGTGCTCTGATGGGACGCACGTGGTGCAAGAGCCTTCAGGCCGCCGAGCTGCTGCTCCGCGGCGGCCGCGTCGTCGACCCCGCCTCCGGTCTCGACGGCGTCCAGGACGTGCTGATCGCCAGGGGCAAGGTCGCGGCGGTCGGCAAGGACCTCGAGAAGGGCAGGAACACCCGCGAGGCCGACGTCTCCGGCATGCTCGTGCTGCCCGGCTTCGTCGACCTGCACGCGCACTTCCGCACGCCCGGCCGTGAGGACGAGGAAGACCTGGCCACGGGCTCTGCCGCGGCCGCGGCCGGCGGCTACGTGGCCGCCTTCGGCATGGCCAACACCGACCCGGTCACCGACTCGGCGCCGCTGCTCCGCGGCCTCGCCGAGCTGGCCCGGCGCGATGCCGTGATCCCGCTCGGCTTCTGGGCGGCCGTCACCTGTGGCCTCGCCGGCGAGCAGCTCACCGAGATGGGCGAGCTGGGCGAGGCCGGCGCCGTCGGCTTCAGCGACGACGGCAGGCCGCTGCCGACCGCGGCGCTCACGCGGCGCGCCCTGCAGTACGTCAAGGTCAGCGGGCGCTTCGTCGGCATCCACGCCCAGGACGACTCGCTCTTCAAGGGCGGGCAGATGCACGAGGGCCCCGCCTCCGCGCGCCTCGGCCTCACCGGCATCCCCTCGCTCTGCGAGAGCCTGGACGTGTCGCGCTCGCTCGACCTCTGCGCCTACGAGGGCTCCCGTCTGCACGTCCACCACGTGAGCACGCAGGCCTCGCTGGAGGCCATCGCTCGCGCGAAGGACGCGGGCGTGACGGTCACGACCGAGGTCACGCCGCACCACCTCACGCTGAACGACGAGGCCGTGGCCGCGCTCGACCCCAACCTCAAGATGAACCCGCCGCTGCGCGCCGAGAGCGACCGCAAGGCGCTCGTCGAGGCGCTGAAGAGCGGCCTGATCGACTGCGTCGCGACCGACCACGCGCCGCACGCGTCCGAGGAGAAGGACGTGCCGTACGAGGAGGCCCCCTTCGGCTGTATCGGCCTGGAGACCGCGTTCAGCGTGCTGCACGCCGCGCTCGTCGAGCCGGGCCTCCTCGACCTCGGCACGCTGGTGACCCGCATGAGCACCGCCCCCGCCGGCGTCGCCGGACTCACGCCGCCGGCCGTCGCCGCCGGCGCCGTCGCGGACCTCTGCGTGGTCGACCCGTCGGTCGCGTGGACCGTCACCCCGCAGACCCTGCAGTCCCGTTCGTTCAACTCGCCGTGGCTCGGCAAGGAGCTCACGGCCAGGGTCAGGCTGACGGTGGCAGCAGGTCGTGTGGCCTGGGACGACCTTGCCTAGTCCAGCGGTCATCGTCCTCGAGGACGGCGCGGAGTTCCACGGCGAAGCGCTCGCCGGCAGTGGCTCCGTGGGTGGCGAGGTCGTGTTCAACACGAGCATGGCCGGCTACCAGGAGATCGCCACCGACCCGTCCTACTGCGGGCAGCTCGTCACGTACACCTTCCCGATGAACGGGAACTACGGCGCCGACCCGGACCGCGACGAGTCGGGCAAGGCCCACGCCCGTGCCATCATCACGCGCGAGCTCACGAACTACCGCTACAACCGCGCCTCGCGGACGACGTGGCTCGACTGGCTCGCCGAGCACGGCGTGCTGGCCGTGACCGGGGTCGACACGCGCGCCCTCACGCGGCACATCCGCGAGGCGGGCGCCATGCGCGCCGTCGTCAGCACCGAGACGGCCGACATCAAGCACCTGAGGCACGCCGCCCAGAAGCTCCCCGTCATGGGCGGCCTCGACCTCGCCAAGGTCGTCACCTGCGGCGAGGCCTACGAGGCGCCGGCGCCCGAAGGGGCCCCGGCGCCCGACCTGCGCTGCGTCGCCTTCGACTACGGCATCAAGCGCTCGATGCTCGGCTATCTGGCGGAGGCCGGCTTCCGCGTCACCGTGGTGCCGGCCTCCACGAGCGCCAAGGACGTCCTCCGGCGCGAGCCCGACGGCGTCTTCCTCAGCAACGGCCCGGGAGACCCGGCGGCCGTCGGCTACGCCGTCAAGACCATCGAGAAGCTCCTCGGCAAGGTGCCGCTGTTCGGCATCTGCCTCGGCCACCAGCTCCTCGCGCAGGCGCTCGGCATGACCACCTACAAGCTGAAGTTCGGCCACCGCGGCGCCAACCATCCGGTCAAGGACCTGCGTACCGGCGTCATCGAGATCACCACGCAGAACCACGGCTTCGCCGTGAAGAACGAGCCGGTGTCGGGCGCCGAGATCACCCACCTCAACCTCAACGACGACACCGTCGAGGGCGTCGCCGCCCCCAACGACTACGCGTTCTCCGTGCAGTACCACCCTGAGTCCACGCCCGGACCGCACGACTCGCTGTACCTGTTCGACCGCTTCCGCGGCGAGATCGCGCGCTTCCCGAAAGGCGGTGCCTGATGCCGCGCCGCGACGACCTGCACAAGATCCTGATCATCGGCTCGGGCCCCATCGTCATCGGCCAGGCCTGCGAGTTCGACTACTCCGGCGCGCAGGCCTGCAAGGTGCTGCTCGAGGAGGGCTACGAGGTCGTGCTCGTCAACAGCAACCCGGCGACGATCATGACCGACCCGGAGTTCGCGACGCGCACGTACATCGAGCCGCTCGACCTCGCCACGCTCACGCGCATCATCGAGGTCGAGCGCCCGGACGCCCTGCTGCCCACGCTCGGCGGGCAGACGGCGCTCAACCTGGCCATGGAGCTCAAGCAGGCCGGCGTGCTCGACCTCTGGGAGGTCGAGATGATCGGCGCCGACGAGGTGGCCATCCACCGCGCCGAGGACCGCCTCGAGTTCCGCACGGCCATGGATGAGATCGGCCTGCGCACACCGCGCAGCGCCCTGGCGCACAACATGGAAGAGGCCGAGCAGGCGAAGGCCGACCTCGGCCTGCCGCTCGTCGTGCGCCCCGCCTACACGCTGGGCGGCAGCGGCGGCGGCATCGCCTACGACGAAGAGAGCTTCACGCGCATCGTCGAGCACGGCCTGCAGCTCAGCCCCATCACCCAGGTGCTCCTCGAGGAGTCGGTGGTCGGCTGGCACGAGTTCGAGCTCGAGGTCATGCGCGACAAGGCCGACAACGTCGTCATCATCTGCTCCATCGAGAACATCGACCCGATGGGCGTGCACACCGGTGACAGCGTCACCGTCGCGCCCGCGCTCACGCTCACCGACCCGCAGTACCAGGAGCTCCGTGACGCCGCCAAGGCCATCATCCGCAAGATCGGCGTCGACACCGGCGGCAGTAACGTGCAGTTCGCCGTGGACCCGGAGACGGGCGAGGTCGTGGTCATCGAGATGAACCCGCGCGTCTCGCGCAGCTCGGCCCTGGCCTCCAAGGCCACCGGCTTCCCGATCGCCAAGATCGCCGCCCGCCTCGCCGTCGGTTACACGCTCGACGAGATCGACAACGACATCACGAAGAAGACGCCGGCGTGCTTCGAGCCCACGCTCGACTACGTGGTCGTCAAGATGCCGCGCTGGGCCTTCGAGAAGTTCCCCATGGCCGACAAGGAGCTCACCACGCACATGAAGAGCGTGGGGGAGGCCATGGCCATCGGGCGCACGTTCAAGGAGGCCTTCCTGAAGGCGCTGCGCTCGCGCGAGCTGGACGGGCCCTCGGAGCTGCCCACGAGCGAGTTCGAGCTGCGCAAGGCGCTCGCCATCCCCACCGCCGACCGCTACGAGCTCGTCCTGCAGGCCTTCCGCCAGGGACTCGGCATCGACGAGCTGCACAAGCTCACGCACATCTCGCCGTTCTTCCTCGCGGAGCTGGGCGACATCGCCGAGCTCGAGCGCGAGCTGCGCACGTCGCCCAGCCTCACGCCCGAGCTCCTGCGGCGCATGAAACGCTACGGCTTCAGCGACAGGCGCATCGGCGAGCTCACGGGGCGCACCGAGCGCGAGGTCCGCGCCCTGCGCATCGAGCACAAGGTCCTGCCGGTGTACAAGGCCGTCGACACCTGCGCCGCCGAGTTCCAGGCCGAGACCCCGTACTTCTACTCCTGCTACGAGGAGGAGAACGAGGCCGTCCACGGCGAGCGCGAGCGCGTCGTCATCCTCGGCAGCGGCCCCAACCGGATCGGCCAGGGCATCGAGTTCGACTACTGCTGCGTGCACGCCGCCCTCACCGCCCGCGAGATGGGCTACGAGGCGGTCATGGTCAACTGCAACCCCGAGACGGTCAGCACCGACTACGACGTCTCCGACCGCCTCTACTTCGAGCCTCTCACCTTCGAGGACGTCGCCAACATCGTCGCGAACGAAGACCCGAAGGGCGTCATCGTGCAGTTCGGCGGCCAGACGCCGCTGAAGATCGCCCGCTTCCTGGCCGACGCCGGCATCCCCATCCTGGGGACGCCGCAGCAGTCCATCGACCTGGCCGAGGACCGCGGCCGCTTCGGCCGCCTGCTCGACGAGCTCGGCATCCACTGCCCTGAGTACGGCCTCGCGACCACCGTCGAAGAAGCTCTCGCGGTGGCCGCACGCGTCGGCTACCCCCTGCTCGTGCGGCCCTCCTACGTGCTCGGCGGCCGGGCGATGCAGATCTGCTACAGCGCGGGCGAGCTCGAGAGCTACATGGCCACCGCGGCCCGGGTCAGCCCCGACCACCCCGTGCTCATCGACAAGTTCCTCGAAGACGCCATCGAGGTCGACGTCGACGCCGTGGCCGACGACGAGGACGTCTACATCGGCGCCGTCATGCAGCACGTGGAGGAGGCCGGCGTGCACTCCGGCGACTCCGCCTGCGTCATCCCCTCCATCTCGCTCGGCGAGGGTACGCTGGAGCAGGTGCGCAAGCAGACGCGCCAGCTCGCGCTCGCGCTCGGCGTGAAGGGGCTCCTCAACGTGCAGTTCGCCTACGGCAGCTACCAGCTGTACGTCCTCGAGGTGAACCCGCGCGGCTCGCGTACCGTGCCGTTCGTGAGCAAGGCCACCGGCATCCCTCTCGCGCGCCTCGCCACCCGCGTCATCCTCGGAGAGAGGATCGCCGACCTCGCGCCCGAGAGGCGGGTGCCGGAATACGTCAGCGTGAAGGAGGCCGTGCTGCCGTTCGCGCGCTTCCCCGGCAGCGACACCCAGCTCGGCCCCGAGATGAAGTCCACCGGCGAGGTCATGGGCGTGGCCGAGACCTTCCCGGCGGCGTTCGGCAAGGCCGTGGCCGCCGCCGGCCAGCCCCTGCCCACGGAGGGCAGCGTCTTCCTGTCGGTGTGCGACACCGACAAGTCGGCGGCCACCATCCTCGCGCAGCGCCTCACCTCGCTCGGCTTCGAGATCTACGCCACACGCGGGACCGCGACGGCGCTCACCAGCCTCGGCATCCCGGTGCACGTCGTCAACAAGGTCTTCCAGGGCGAGCCCAACGTGGTCAACCTCATCGAGAGCGGCGAGATCGTGCTCGTGGTCAACACGCCCATGGGGCGCGGTGCCCGCACCGACGGCTACGAGATCCGGACGACCGCCCTGCGCAAGGGCATCTCCAGCATCACCACGCTGGCCGGCGCCTCAGCGGCGGTCTCGGCCATCGAGGCCGCGCGCAGACCGAACGTGCAGGTGCACTGCCTGCAGGACCTGCACGCGGCGGCGGAGGCGCAGTGAGCCTCGCGGCCGAGACCCACGTGCACGGCGAGCAGTGGGCCGAGACGTCCCGCTGCCGCGTCGCCGGCGTGCGCCACTTCGGCGCCTTCACCGCGATCGAGGTGGTGGCGCCGCGCATCGCCGCGAAGGCGGCTCCCGGGCAGTTCGTCATGGTGACGGTGCCGGGCGGCGGCTTCCTCCTCCGGCGCCCGCTGTCGCTCTTCACCGTGCACAGCGACCGGGTGGGCCTGCTCGTCGAGGCCCGCGGGCCGGGGAGCGAGCGGCTCACGCAGGTGGAGGTGGGGGAGACGCTCGACGTCGCCGGCCCGCTGGGCACGGCCTTCGCCGTCGAGGGCGTGACGAGCGCCCTGCTCGTCGGGGGCGGCATCGGCTGCGCTCCCCTGCAGTTCCTCGCCGACGAGCTCGCGGCGGCCGGCGCGCACGTCACCGCGGCCTTCGGCTTCCGCGACTTCCGCGCCGCGCGTGCCGCGGGCGCGTTCACCATCGAGCGCCTGTGGGTGGCCACCGAAGACGGGAGCATCGGGCGGCGGGGCATGGTCCTCGACGTCCTCGACGAGCTCGACGTCCCGCCGCAGACGGTCGTGTACGCCTGCGGGCCGGCGCCCATGATCGGCGCCGTCCAGCGCTGGACGCTGGCGGAGGGCCTGCGCGGCTACGCCTCGCTCGAGGCGCACATGGCCTGCGGCACCGGGTCCTGCCACGGCTGCATCGTTCAGACCACGCGCGGGGCGCTGCGCGTGTGCAGCGAGGGGCCGGTGTTCCCGCTCGACGAGGTGCTCCCGTGAACGCCCGCCGCGAGGTGCTCCCTCCCGAAGACGTGCGGCTGGCGGTCGAGCTGGGCGCGCTCCACCTCGCCCACCCGCTCGTCGACGCCTCGGGCACCTTCGACCTCCTCGAGTACGCGCGACGTTTCGACGGTGACTACTTCGGCTGCTTCCCGTACGCCGCCTACGTGCCCAAGACGGTCACGGCCGACGCGCGCACCGGCAACCCGCCGCCGCGGGTCACCGAGACACCGGCCGGCATGATCAACGCCATCGGTCTGGAGAACCCGGGCATCGAGGCGTGGATCGCCGGGCTGCCGGAGTGGGCGCGGCTGGACCGGCCGGTCATCGTGAGTGTGGGCGGCAACGCGCCCGACCAGTACGCGGCCGTGGTCCGCCGCCTCGAAGAACATCTCGCCGCGGCCGACCCCGCCGCCGTGCCGCATATCGAGGGCTACGAACTCAACGTCTCCTGCCCGAACGTCTCTAGCGGGCTGCAGATCGGCGCCGACCCCGCGGCCACGGCCGCCGTCGTCGGCGCCGCCCGCGAGGTGACGGGAAGGCTGCTGCTCGCCAAGCTGACGCCCAACGTGGCCGACGTCGTGGGGGTGGCCCGCGCCGCCGTCCAGGCGGGTGCGGACGGCCTCTCGCTGATCAACACCGTCAAGGCCATGGTGCTCGACCGCGACACGCTGCGGCCGTTCCTCGGCAACCGCACCGGCGGCCTGTGCGGGCCGGCGATCAAACCGATCGCGCTGCGCATGGTCGCCGAGGTCGCCCAGGGGTTGCCGGACGTGCCCATCGTCGGCATGGGCGGAGTGACGACCGGCCTCGACGCGCTCGAGTTCATCGCCTGCGGCGCGACGGCCGTGGCGGTCGGAGCCGCCAACTTCACGGCCATGGAGGCGCCGGCCCGCATCCTCACGGAGCTTCGTCTGGAGCTGGCGGCGAGGGGCTTCGCGTCGCCGCTCGAGGCGCGGGGGGTGGCGCTGGGCGCCTGACTCGCGCCCGCCTCGGGAAAGCACCGGCGGGCGGCGTCATTCGGGCCTGCCGGTCTGTTGAACTGCGCGAGAGGCTTCACATATACTCTCGCGCGATGTCCTCCTCCGCCTCAGCCAGGCAGTCCAACACTGCCCCCGAACGCTCGCTCGGGCAGCGCATGGATGCACTCGGCAAAGCCAACGAGGTACGCAGTCGCCGGGCCGCGCTCAAGGCCGATCTCAAGCGCGGAGCCGTGAACATCCACGACATCCTCGACGCCCCTCCCGAGTTCCTGCTGACCGCCAAGGTCCAGGACCTCCTCATGGCCGCGCCCAAGTGCGGACGCGTCAAGTCGGCCAAGATCATGGAACAGTGCCGCATCAGCCCGAGCAAGACCATCGGCGGTCTCTCGGAGCGCCAGCGCAGCGAGCTGCTCGCCCACTTCGGGGGCTGACCCATCCCTGCCGTGTTCGTCATCTCGGGGCCCTCGGGCGCCGGGAAGGGCACCGTCATCGCACTCGTGAAGGAACGGCTCGACCGCGTCGTGACGTCGGTCTCGGCCACGACCCGCGCCCCGCGGCCCGGCGAGAAGGACGGTCGCGAGTACTACTTCCTGTCCCGCGAGGCCTTCGAGCGTGGGGTGGCGGCGGGGGAGTTCGTGGAGTGGGTAGAGTACAGCGGTAACCTGTACGGGACGTTGCGCGCCGACGTCGAACAGAAACTCGCGGCCGGCGACGACGTCGTGCTCGAGATCGAGCTCGTCGGCGCTCGCGCCGTGCACGAGACCATGCCCGAGGCGGTGCGCGTGTTCATCGCGCCGCCGTCCATGGCCGAGCTGGCGCACAGACTGCGCGGACGCGGTACCGAGACCGACGAGGCCATCGCCCGCAGGCTGGACCGCGCCGAGGTCGAGGTGGCGGCGGCCGGCGAATTCGACCATATTGTGGTGAACGACGACGTTTCACGGGCCGCCGCCGAGGTGGCCGCCATCATCGCAGACAGACGAAAGGGAACCTGACTTGGACAAGCCCCGCATCGACGAGCTCCTCCCGCACGCAGACGGCTCCAGGTACGAGCTGGTCATGATCGCCGCCAAGCGCGCGCGCCAGATCAACAGCTACTACCACAGCCTCGGCGAGAACACGATGGGCATCGAGGACCTCACGCC
>CAIXSE010000403.1 GCA_903921965.1 uncultured Thermoleophilia bacterium
GGCGCTGGGCGGGAGCAGCAGGTCGTCGCCCGCCCCGTGGTGTGTCGCGTCGCCGACGGACTCCGGGGCGTCGAGGCCGTAGTAGTCGTACAGCCGTCCCTCGCGGTGCGCCGCGTAGTCCTTGTCCTTCATGCAGTTCGGGGCCCCGGTGAGCTTCTCCATCCCGTAGTGCACCTCGAGGCCGCGGTCGGTCACGAGCACGTCGGTGACCGGGATCACGCTGCGGAAGTTCGGAAAGAAACCGGTGTCGACGAGGAGCCAGTGCGGCCGCCCGTCGCCATCGACGTACAGGTCGGCGATAGGGCCGATGGAGCGGCCGGTCTCGTCGATGAGTTGCCGGCCGTTGAGCTCTTCGGCGGTCAGCGAGACGGTACCCATGATGCCTCCCGGGACAAGACGGACGGAACCCCCACTCGTGCACCGTGATACCCGCGCGCGGAGCGCAGGTAACCCACGGGCGGGGGAACCTTCACAGAGACCGCGCCGTCTCACGACAAGAAGGGCGCGGCCTGTGCGTGGGTTTCGAGCATCCGGGTGCACCGGAAACGACAAGCCCCCGGCGTCGCGCTACACTGGTTCACGACACCCGGCGAGAGAGCGGAGGGCAGGCGCATGAGGATCAGGTACGTGGCGGCGTGCGTCGCCTTCGCCGCCACCCTCCTCGCAGGCGCCCCCGCGGCCCTCGCCGGCACGCAGGACGTGCCGCAGCCGGGGCCGCTCAACCCGGCGTTCGTCGAGTCGCTGCACGAGCCCCTCGCCGGCATCCTGGGACGCCGCCCCGCGCCGGTGGCCGTCAAGGTCGGCAAGGTGGCGCGCGCCCGCCTGGCGGCCCGCGCCCCGGTCCTGCCCGCGCAGTACGACCTGCGGCCCCTCGGCAGGCTCACCGCCGTGCGCGACCAGCGCGATCTCGGCACCTGCTGGGCCTTCGCCAACCTCGCCGCCGTCGAGTCGCGCCTCCTGCCCGGCACGCGGTACGACTTCAGCGAGGACAACCTCGTGCTGCGCAGCGGCTACGGCCCCTTCCCCGGCGGGCCCTACCAGTGGGGCGGCTGGGACTTCATGGCGGTCGCCTACATGGCGCGCTGGGCCGGCCCCGTCGCCGAGAAGTCCGACAAGTACGGCGACGGTACGTCGAAGGCCGCCCCCGTGCTCAAGCACCTCCAGGCGGCCGTGATGCTCCCCGGGCGCAGCGACGTCACCGACAACGACCTCATCAAGCAGCTCGTCATCGAGAACGGCGCCCTGAGCGTGGGGATGTACTACTCCGCGCGCTTCGACTCGTCGGTCAACGGCGAGGGGCGCCCTCTGCAGCCGGCCTACTACTCGGGCAAGGTCCTCGACAACGGCGACGGCGTGGACGACGCCGGCGAGGTCACCGAGAACCACGGCGTCGACGTTGTGGGCTGGGACGACTCGTACCCGGCCGCCAGCTTCACCGCGTACTCCGGCCAGCCACCGGGCGACGGCGCCTTCCTGGTGCGCAACAGCTACGGAGACGAGTACGGCGACGCCGGCTACTTCTGGGCGTCGTACTACGACCGCGCCTTCGCCTTCGGCCCGCTCACCAGCTACTCGCGCGTGGACCCCGTCACCAACTTCGCGCGCAACTACCAGTACGACACGCTCGGCTGGACGCAGTCCCTCGGCTACGCCGACGGCGCCACGCCCAACGAGGCGTGGGGCGCCAACCGCTTCGTGGCCAAGGCGACCGAGCGCATCACGGCGGCCGGCTTCTACGCCACCGCCGCCGGCGCCCAGTACGAGGTGTGGGCAGGTCCGTCGTCGGCCCAGCTCTCGCTGCGCGCCCAGGGCACCCAGGCCCTGCCCGGCTTCACCACGGTGACGTTCACCACGCCGCTGGCCGTCAGCAAGGGCCGGCCGTTCGTGGTCGCGCTCCGCATGGTCACGCCCGGCACGACGGAGCCTGTCGCCGTGGAGAGCCGGTTCTGGGAGGGCGAGAAGCAGAGGTGGCTCTCGCACGTCCAGGGCAACGCGGGCCAGAGCTACATGCGCAACACCGGCGACGACGAGTGGCGCGACCTCGCCCGCAGCGGCGACACGGCCGGCGTCAACGTCTGCCTCAAAGCCTACGCGAGCAAGTGACGGCGGACTGGCGCCGGGTGCACGGGACCGCCGTGCCGTGCTGAGCGCCGGCGCCCCGAGACCCTTCCGCCTCCAGGCGGTGCTGTTCGACTTCGACGGCACCCTCACGCGCCCCGGCGCGCTCGACTTCGCGGCCCTCAAGCGCGAGATCGGCTGCCCGCCCGCGAGCTTCGTCCTGGAGTGGATCGAGGCGCTGGACGAAGGACCACAGCGCCGGGACGCCCTCGCCGCGCTCGAGCGCTTCGAGCTCGCCGGCGCCGAGGGGTCCGAGCCGAACGCCGATGCCGAAGCGCTCGTGCCGCGCCTGCGGGCCGCCGGTCTCAAGGTCGGGGTGCTCACGCGCAACGGCAGGGCGGCGGTCGACGCCGCCCTGGCGCGCTTCGCGCACCTCGACGCCGCCGCCTTCGACGTGGTGGTCACGCGCGACGACGCGCCGGCCCCCAAGCCGGCGCCGGACGGCGTGCTGCACGCGGCAGCGGCCATGGGCGTGCCGCCGCAGGAGCTGCTGGTCGTGGGCGACTACGTGCTCGACGTGCTCGCCGGCAAGGCGGCCGGCTCCGTGACCGCCTACCTCACCAACGGCGGCGGCGCCGACCCGGCCGGCGAGACGGCCGCGGCCGCCCTGGCGCACGCCGCGGCCGCCGGGGACGGCGACCCGGACGGCGCCCGCGAC
>CAIXSE010000404.1 GCA_903921965.1 uncultured Thermoleophilia bacterium
CTGGAACAGGGTCCGTGACGAGCCCGACATCGCCGTCATCACCGACAGCATGACGGTGAAGAACATGGCGATGGCGATGATCTTGGTGGCCGTGGCGCCGACTCCCAGCATGTCGGCGAAGCCCTGCGGCACGCCGGCCCCCGAGTAGATGTCCGGGCTCAGCATGTACTCGGTGCCGAGCACGCCCTGCCACACGAACGGGATCACGGTGTAGCAGAAGATGCAGAACAGCCCCGAGTACAGGATCGCCTTTGCCTGGTCGCGCCCGGGGTTCTTGAACTCGCTCATGTAGCAGATGGCCGTCTCGAACGCGTAGGCGGACCACGCCGCGATGAAGAACGAGCCCAGGAACGCCGTCCAGCCGTCGATGTCCCACGAGCCGTTCACAGGCACGAAGGGCGAGAAGTTGCTCATCACGACGTCGCCGGTGATGAGCGGGATGAGCGTCAGCACCAGCAGCGGGGTCATCGCGCCGATGGTGAGGATCATCTGCACGCGGGCGGTGCGCAGGATGCCGTAGTGCTGGATGTTCCAGACGGCCAGCATGATGAGCGCCCCGAGGATGAAGACGGCGTTGATGCGCAGCGTCAGCCCGTCTTTCAGGAAGCTGAGGTCGACCAGCGTGATCTGCCAGGTGTTGACCGTGGCGTCCGGGGCGAAGAAGACCGACAGGATGTAGTAGGCGCAGAGGCCCGAGCCCAGCGCGAGCACCGGCGTCCACGCCAGCCAGTTGCACCACAGCGAGATGGGTGCGGCCGGCCTGATGTAGCGGATCCAGGCGGTGGCCCCGTGCACGGCGGTGCCGCCCGACTTCTTGGGGTGCAGGCCGGCGATCTCCGCGTACACGAACGCGTCGATGAACCCGACCAGTACTGAGAGGGTCCACACCAATACCGCCACGGGGCCGGTGCCGGCCGAGATGCCGCCCATGGAGAAGAGGATCAGGGCGGGCACGCCGGCGGCGACGAAGAACGCGCCGACCCAGCTGATGTCGCGGCGCATATTGGTCTGGAACCTTGACTTGCGGTAGTCCTCACCGTAGTCGGAGAGGTACTTGTCGCCTATCTCCGACCTGGCGTAATCGCTTTCGAGGCGACCGGGGTCATCCGGCATGGCCATCCTCCCAAGTCGTACCGTCGATACGTCGGCGGCTCGCCCGAGCCTCGGTCGACCCTCACGTTGGAAGATGGGAGTCCGGGCCCAGGTGGCCCCGAGAGAAGAATGGTCGTATGGCGCCCCCTCACTGCCGCTTGCGCGGCCGCCATGCCTTCGTTCCACGGTCGACTCTACGCGGATGCCGCAGCGAATCAACGTTGGCGAGGGGAGGCGGGGCAACAGCCAGGGCGTGCGGCTCGGCCGGGAGGTGCTGGCGCAGGCAGGTCTGGGCGTCGGCGATGAGGTGGACGTCGCAGTACGTGACGGCCTCGTCGCGCTGACGCCGGCGCGCCGTGGGCGGGGCCGCTGGATCCTCGACGATCTCGTGAGACAGTACTCGGACGACTACGAGGCCGGGGAGGTCGACTGGGGGTGCGCGGCCGGCGCAGAGGTCTGGTGGTCCGCGTGTCCACGCCCTGCGAAGGCGATCTCGTTGCGCTCACGTTCGATCCCCAGGCGGGCCACGACCAGCGCGGCCGCCGGCCGGCGCTCCTGGTCAGCAACGACCTCTTCAACCGGCGCACCGGTCTCTGTGTGGTGTGTCCGGTCACGAGCGCCCGCCGCGACTTCACGTTCCACGTGCTGCTTCCCGGTGACTGCCGGGTCCAGGGCGTGGCAATGGTCGAGCAGGTGACGTCGGTCGACTTCAGGCGCGGCGCGCGAAGCGGATAGGGGTGGCGCCGGGCCCCGTGATCGACGAGGTGCTATCGCTGCTCGACGCCTGTCTCTACTGAGGGGCGCCGTGACGGGCGCCTACCCGACTGCGTCGGACCGCGCTGCTCACCGCCCCGCGAACACCTGCCGCTTTATCACCGGCGCCATCTTCGCCAGCCACTCGTCCATGCCGGCGCCCAGCCTGAACGGCCGGGGCTCGGTCGTGCTGCCCTCGGCGGCGCCGATGAGCTCGTACATCTGCGCGTACAGCGGGTACTCCGGCGCCAGTCGCTCGTACACGGAGCGCCGCACGGAGAAGAGGTACTGCGGCGTGGGATCGTCCGCGTCCGGGCCGATCGCCGCGGCCAGCACCTCGGTCGAGGTGAGCAGGTTGGCCAGCTCGAGGGCGAGGTCGCGCCGCGGGCCGGCGGTCAGGGACGGGTCCAGGGCGGCGACGTCGGTGTAGAAGAGGCGTACGTCGCCGCGGCCGGACTCTGCGAACGGCAGGATCTTGAGGCGCACGTGGTCCCGCGCGGACGCGCTCATGTCGCAGAGGCTCTCGGAGAAGCCGATGAGCGCCCGCCCGCGGCCGGCGCCGAACCACTCGGCGCGCGTGAACTGCCCGGTGGTCGCGGCGCCCGCATGCTTCGCCCCGGCCATGATGCGCAGGTCGCGGAGGTTGTGGACGGCCCAGGGGTCGAGCTTCGCCGCGGTCGGCGCCAGCGGCGGGTTCTCGCTGTACACGCCGTAGGTGTCCTCGAGCGCCTCGACGTAGAGGAAGGCGTCCATGGACGGGTCGCTCATGTCGAGCAGGAGGCCCTTGCCGAGGGGAGGCTTCACGGTGCCGTAGCGGGCGGGTCCGAGGGCCTTCATCAGGTCGTCGAGATCGCCGGCGTGCTCGAGGGCGGCGTCGCCGTCTCGGTAGAAGAGCAGGGTGGCGCAGCCGTACATGGGGATGCCGTACAAGGAGCCGCCGTCCGCGGTGGCCGCGCGCAGCGCGTAGGGCAGGAGGTCGGCGGCGTCGTCGACCTCGCCGCCGGCCAAGGGCAGCACGAGCCCGCGCTCGACGTAGTCGCGGAGGTAGATCGAGTCGAACACGAAGACGTCGGCGCCCTCTGGCGGGTCGGAGGCGTAGCAGTCCCACTCGACGACGCGCAGCGGGACGTCCGGGTGGCGTTCGCTCCAGGCCACGGCGATCGCCTGCTCCACCTGCCGCGGGCGCGGGACCCACGGGAAGAGGGCGACAGTGAGGGCTGGGGAGGCGGCGGGGTTCGAGGTGACGGCAGTGGAGGCGGCGCGTTCCGCGGACGCGGCTGCCGCAACTTCGACGATCGGGGGCGTCACGGCCAGTGGTCCCGCGTGTGCACTGAACGCGGCCGCCGTCGCAGTTCCCGCGAGGACCAGTAGTACCGCGATCAGGATGACCGCGACGCGCGCAGTCCGCCCATCACCTCGTCTGCCCTCCACATCCCCTCCGTGCAGCTCGCCGACCTCTACGGTGTGGTATCGGCAGGTGCGGCCCCGGACTGTCGCCCGGCGCGGTACACTCCTCGCTCCCAGGGAGGTACCGATGGACACAGCAGCAAAGACGGTGGAGTGGCTGCGCGCCGAGCTCGACGTAGAGGACGAGTGGGCGGTCGCCACGGACGGCGGGTTCCGCTGGTGGCCCGGGCGGCACGCCCAGACGATCGAGGTGCTCGCCGACGGCGCCGTCTCTGTGCGCACCGAGGTGATGCGCGGGCTCGACCTGTGGCCGCCCGCGCTGCCGCCGCTGAACCACTACCTGCTGCAGCTCGCGTCGCTCTCCGGCGGCGTGTACGACGGCGAGCAGCGGCGGATGGACCTGTGTTCGCTCGTACGGGTCGGCGATGAGAACGCCGACGCCGTGCGGCCGCTGCTGCGCCTTGCCGCGAGCCTGCAGGCGGATGAGGCGCGCCTCCTGGCCGGCCAGCTGGCGGCGACGCTCGGTGCCGAGGCTGCGGAGAGCGGGCACCCGGAGCGCGGCGTGCGGGCCGAGCCCCACGCGATCGCCGGTACCGTCGACGAGTTCATCGACGTCAAGTACGAGAAGACGTCCGCCTGGAGCGAAGACGAAATCCGCAGGACCTTCGAGCACGACCTCGACGAGTCGCTGGCCGCCGGCGGCAGCCGTGACGGCGCCGGCTTCACGACGGAGTTCCGCTGCGGCCGCTCCATCTCCATCTGCTACGTGCGCGCCGACCAGCCGCACCCGCGCTACGGCCCCGGCCTCTTCCTGCTGCAGACCCTGCCGCTCTCGCCGGCCGACGAGGAGGGCGGCGTGGAGCTGGCCCTGTTCTTCAACGGCCGCGACCTGGTGCGCGGGCCGCTCGGCGACCTCGGCCTCGGCAGCTACGCGTTCCGCGAGGGAGGCCTGTACTTCACGTCGTTCTTCCCCAACGCACTGCACCGGCGGGGGCTGCTCGCAGACGCCTACACGTCCTGCGCGCAGCGGGCGGCCGGCGTCGGCGAGGTGCTGGCAGAAGCCCGGTGACCGGAGGCCCGGCGCGCTGCGTCAGCCGGCCGCGGCCTCCGGGGCCGGGTCGGGCACGTCCAGGTCTTCGGCCTGCCGGTAGGTGACGTAGTCGAGCAGGCACTCCAGCAGTGCACCCTCAGCCTGCGTGCGCGTGATGCCGTCTCCCACGACTTCGGGGATCTCCGCGAGGCGCACGAGCCAATAGGGCTCGGCGTCGTCTTCACGCCGTTCCCACACGCGGTGATAGGGCAGGTCGAGGTACTGTTGGGGCGTTCTCCTCACTCCGGCTCCACCTCCTCGAGCGCGAGCACTCTGCCGACCAGACGCACGGCGTCTGCCACGAGGTACGGCCGCAAGCGGCGGGAGCGTGGCACGGCGAGGGCGAGATCGGGATACAGCGGATGACGATAGAACGTGTGTCCGCCGCTGTCACGCGCGACGAAGCCGAAGCCCGTGAGGAGCGTCTCCAGGTGTGTCTGCGACCAACCCGACGTGCTGCGACTCATGGCGATCAGCAATCGCTGAGCGCTTCGCGGGTGACTGTCGTCGAAGCGTCGTCCCATGCCACGACGGTACCGGGCAGAGGCAGTGCAGGGGAGGGTGACATGGGGCCAGACGCGGTGACGTTCGGGCCCCTCGTCGGTCCACGACGCCGAGAGCTCGCGGAGCGGTTGGAAGTGCACTGCCGGGCAGTCGGACATCCCCCGCCGTCGCGCACGCGCCCGCCTGCCAGCGCGTCCGCCCGCGTGCGCGTCTGCCCCCGCCCGCCCGCGCTGCCTCTTCATGCTCTTTGAAAGAGGCAGCGCGGGCGGGCGGGAGGTGCTCATGGACGAGTGGGTCGACAGGCTGGGCCGGAATCCGGCAGGTCTCCCCGGGGGGACGAAGCGGCACGCGGAATCGAGGTTCGGGTTCTCGCTCGAGGTCCCCGGGCGGTTCGTCCCGTGGACGGGCACGCTCGACCCCGTGGCGGTGCTGATGCGTCCGGAGGACGCCGACCGGAGCTGCGGCGATCCGCCGCCCTGGCCGCTGGGCTTCCGGGACCCGGCGGTCGTCGCGCCGGACACGGGCGGCGTGCCGCACATCGCCCGCTTTCTCGAGTTCGACGTGCTGCTGCGCCCCGAGCCGCTCGACGAGGACGAGTTCGCCGGCATGTGGTACGAGGCCCGGGGCGTGCTGCCGAGCGTCCTTGCGGGAGCCCGCATCCCGGAGTTCCGCCTGCTCGACGTGCGCGAGACCACCCTCGGCCCCCTGCCGGCGCTGGCCTTCGAGTGGTGCCGCGGGCCGCTGTGGGGCCTCACCGGCGCGGCGGACCACGCCCTGCTCGTCTGGGCGCTGCATCCGCAGCGCGTCTGCCACGTGTACCACCACTGCCGCGAGGACCGCTGGGACGAGCACCTGTCGGAACTGGAGGGGATCCTCGCCTCGTTCGAGCTGCTCGACATCGCGGCGGAAAGGGGGACGGCGTGAAGAGGACCTACCACCTGTACGCCGTCCGCCTCGACGAGGCCGTGCTCGAGCGGAAGGCCTTCCGCGACCGCAACCCCGGCCACGTGCCGGGCAAGCCCTGCTACTACGTCGGGTCGAGCATCTACCCGCCGGAGGTCCGCTTCGCGAAGCACAAGGCCGGTGTGAAGGCGTCGCGCTGGGTGCGGGAGTTCGGGCTGCACGTGGCGGCGCGCAAGTGCTGCGAGGTACGGCTGTCCGGTCCGGACCAGCCGGCGCGGGCCGAGCGGGAGTACGCGGAGCGGCTGCGCGCGAAGGGCTACGGGGTCTGGCAGAACTGAGGGACGGAGACACGGCGGCGGCGTGACGGCGGACGGAGGCCCGGCGGGGTCCAACTCGATCGGCGCACAACGTCACCGCGGGCTCCCCATCGTCACTCTCACCTGCGTGCCGGCCGCCTGCTACGGTGCCATGGCCGGGCTGCGGGGCGCCCGGGGGC
>CAIXSE010000405.1 GCA_903921965.1 uncultured Thermoleophilia bacterium
CGGACCCCGCCGCCGCGCCCGCGCCCGCGGACGGCGGCCCCTCCGCCAGCAGCCGGTCGCCCAGGTACTCCTCGAGCGCGTTGATGTTGACCGCCTCGTCCAGCTGCACGCGGCTGCACTCCGTCTCGCACGGGTGCGGGCACAGGCGCCCGGTGATGGCCGGCATCGGGTGCGCGCGCCGCACCTCGTCGAGCGCGTCCTCGAGGCGGTCGGCGCGCAGCAGGTGGTGGTAGGTGCGCTGGTCGACGCCCAGCGGGCAGGCGAGGCTGCACGGCGACGTCCCCCTGCCGGCCTGTGCCTCCGTGCTCAGGCGGAAGACGTCCATGGGGCACGTCTCCACGCAGATGCCGCAGCCGATGCACCGCTCCGGGTCGATGTGCGAGACGGCCATGACTCCTCCCCGCCTCAGTTGCCTGCCGGGGCGGCGTCCCGCACCAGGCGCACGTGATTGAGGATGCGGATGGCGTCGCCCTGCGGGCCGGCGCCCCAAGCGTAGTCGGCAGGGTCGCCCGCCTTCGGGTCGGACCGCTGCGCGCCGGCGCCGTGGACGTCCATCCACTTCGCGCCGGGGACGGGACCGACGGTCGCCGGCGGCCCGCCGGGCCCGATCCCGCCGGGGCCCGGAGCTGCGCCGGGGCTGCCGGCGGGGCCGCCCGCGACCCCCGCGCCCGGCATCTCGCCCGGTCCGCCGGGCATCTTGCCGGGCACCATGTACCCCATGGCCCGGCCGAACGCCATGTAGTCGGCCATGCCGGCCCAGCCGCCGCCGGTGTGGGTCGTGCTCGTCCAGTAGCACGGGTAGTCGGACTGGCCGGCCTCGTTCGTGATCGCGGTGCACGTGAAGACGGGGTCGATGGCCGCCGACCCGGTCGTGTCGGGCGAGCGCGAGTAGTCGATGATGCTCTGCAGCTCTTTCACGCCCGGCACACGCCAGTCATCGTGCCCCAGGTACTTCTCGGCGTTCATCCGCTGCGCCCAGGCGAGCGCCTCCCGCCAGTCCATCCCCTCACCGCTGTCGGCCCTCGCCCACATGAGTCCGGTGGCGCGGTCGGTGACGGTGCCGTCGCCGTTGTCGGCGAAGTCGTTGCGCCCGTAGGCGGGGTTGCCGCGCACGCACGAGACGACGAACTGCTTGGTGCTGCCGTCCGGCATGGCCAGCCCGTAGCCCTTGATGCGCCCGTCGGCGAAGTTGACGCCGAAGGCCGTCGGCGAGCCGTCCATCGTGGTGCTGACGTACTTCGTCGCCGACACGTACTGCGAGTCGATGATGCGCTCGCCCGCCGCGAGGTCGCCGTAGGCGAAGGCGAACGCGCCGGTGTCGAGGAACGGCACCTGGCCCTCGGCGCTGGGGGCCATGGGATCCGGGTCCGTGCCGGTGAACAGGATCAGCGAGTACAGCTCTTTGATCGTCGGCAGGCGCCAGTCGTCGTAGCCGCCGAACTCCTCAGCGTTGAGCTTGTCCGTGTAGGCGAGGGACTCGTCGAACGTCATCTTGTCGCGGATGTCGATGACCCCGTCGCCGTTGGTGTCGGGCGACTGCTGCCAGGTGAGGCCGGTGACGTCGTCGCGCACCGTGAGGCCGTCGGCGCTCACGGTGTAGCTCGGCGGGTTGCGCAGCGTCTGGGCGTCCTGGCCGTAGAACGGGTCGCCGGGCGCCGGCGGGTCGATCTCGCGGTCGGCGTCGTAGCAGGCCGTCTGGCCGGAATCGACGATGGCGTAGGGCAGCGGCGCGGCGCTCGCGGCGGCGCCGGCCGAAGCCGCCGTCCCCGAGAGCTCGGCGGCCGCCGGGCCGTCGTTCCCGCCGCCGCACGCGGCGGCCAGCAGCACGACGGCACACCCGGCCGCGGCGGCGCCGCAGACCAGGCAGCCCGCGAGCAGGTGCCTCCGGCAGGCGTGCCTCAGCCCCACCACGCCGGCCCTCCCGCCGGCCGCCGGCCTCACGGCCGGCCCTCCGGGCCGCCGCCGGCCGGCGGCGCTTCAGGGTGCAGCGGCGCCTTCGGCGGCCCGATGCGCCGCACGGCGCGCACGAGGTTGTAGATCCGGATGGCGTCGCGCTGCGGCCCGCCGCCCTCCAGGTAGCAGGCGGGGTCGCCCACCATCGGGTCGGAGCGCATCGCGCCGGCGCCGTGCACGTCGTACTCGTCTTCCGACCGGGCCGAGGTCTTGCCGGTGGCCTTGCCGAAGGCGATGTAGACGGCCTGCCCGGGCATGTCGATGAAGGGCGTGCTCGACCAGAACCACGCCCGGGGGTCGCTCATCGGGAACACGGGGTGGATCGCCGGGATGAAGCGGTAGTCGACGATGCTGTGCAGTTCCTTCTGGTCGGGCAGCCGCCAGTCGTGGTAGCCGGCCAGCTGGAGGTGCTCGGCGTAGTCCAGCGCCTCGCGCCAGTCGCGTCCCCTGCCGTCGTCGCACTTCTGCCACATGAGGC
Source organism: uncultured Thermoleophilia bacterium (assembly GCA_903921965.1). The sequence continues at coordinate 2,432 of CAIXSE010000405.1, forward strand.
CGGTGGCGAGGTCGCTCACGGTGCCGTCGCCGCTGTCCACGAACTCGTTGACGCCGTATTCCGGACCGCGCACGCAGCGCACGCACCACGTCTGGACCTCGTTGTACGGGTGGTTCTCCTTGGGGTAGCTCTTGATGCGCCCGTCGGTGAAGTTGTAGCCGAAGAACGACGGGCAGAGGTGCATCTTGCCGGGCTCGATGCGCTTCTCGCCGAAGTCCACCCACCAGTCGGAGAACAGGACGGACTGCGCGATGTAGGACGTCGTGGTGACGAGCTGGGAGTCGAGTTCCCGGTAGCCGTCGACGGCCGTGGGGCCGTAGGTGAGGTCGAAGAAGCGCCCGTCGAAGTAGGGCGTGCGTTCGCCGAGGGCGCCGTTGGCGTCGACCAGCGAGATGAGCTCCTTGACGCTCGGCAGGCGCCAGTCGTCGTGGCCGGCGAGGCGGAGCGCCGCGGCGTAGCCGGGGGCCTCCGCCCAGGTGTAGCGGCCCTCGAGCGAGTCCTGCCGCGCGTCGGTCGTCTTCTGCCACATCAGGCCGGTATTGAGGTCCGAGACGGTGCCGTCGCCGTTGTCGCGGTGGGCCGGCTCCAGCTTGGGGTACTGGGCGTCCTGGCCGTAGAACGGCTCGCCCGGCTCGGGCCGCGGGATCTCGCCGTTCGGCCCGTAGAAGCGCTTCATGTTCGTGCCCACGATGGGATAGGTCAGGTCTGTCATCGCGTCGTGGCTCCCTCCCGGTGTGCGGCCGTCGCGGCCGCCCGTCAGATCTCGAACTCGCGGCCGTCCCAGGCGCAGGAGACGCGGCCGCCGAAGCCGGCCTCCGCGTACACGGCCCGCAGGGCCGCCTCGTCGGCGGGGCCCGGCCGCAGGTGCGTGAGCACCAGGTGCCGCACGCCGGCGCGCGCGGCCATGCCGGCGACGTCCTCGACGCCGGCGTGCGCGCGCACCGAGAAGTCGCCGCCGTAGCGGCCCCGCGGCCGGTACTCCTGCGGCAGCGCCTCCGGCCGCGGCGCGAGGTGGAACAGCTCGCCCGGCCAGCGCTCGTCGGCGTCCATCACGAGCACGTCGGCGCCGAGCGCCAGCTCCACGAGGCGCTCGTCCAGCGACGTGTCGCCGGAGACGACCACGCTGCGGCCGTCGTCCACCGTGAAGCGGTAGCCGACGTTGTACTGCGTGTGCGTCAGCTCGGCCGTGGTCACCTGCAGGCCGGCCAGGGCGAAGCGCTCCGGGCCGGCCACCTGCCGCACACTCACGTCGGCGAACATCCCCGACCCGGTCATCCCGCGCCCGGCCTCGCGCATCCAGCGGTAGGCGAGGTCGTCGCGGTAGAAGTCCGTGAGGAAGTCGTGCAGCTCGCGGACCCGCGGCGGGCCGACCAGGTCGAGCGGCCCGCCTCC
>CAIXSE010000406.1 GCA_903921965.1 uncultured Thermoleophilia bacterium
GCCCCGGGCGCCGCGGCCGGCTCGCCGGTCGGGGGCCGGCGGCCCGTGCGGGCCGCCGGCCCCCGCCGCGTACGCCCCCTGCGCGGCGGAGGCCGCAGGCCCTCGCCGCCACTCCCGCCGCGAGGCTTTCGCCGGCGTGCGGCGAATCTGCGGGTACGTGACGCGGCGCGCCGCGCGTGCAGCGCGGTCCTCAGTCGCGTCCGGATCGCAGGAGAGCGAACGCGGGGAGAGGTGCGATGGGTAAGCGCGTCATCGTGGTCGTCGTCTGTGCCGTCGTGCTGCTGGCGTTGTGCGCGCCGGCGGCGCCCGCCGTCTCCGTCACCGGGATGACGCCGTCCATCGGCGAAGGCGGCGTCTCGCTGACGTGCACGGTCACCGGCAGCTTCCGGCTCGGCGACGGCGGCACCAGCGTCTGGGCGCCGCGGTTCATGCTCACCAACTTCTACGGGTCCATCGGCGGCACCACCGGCACCTGGGACGCGAAGACGGCGAGCGTGACCTTCCCGCTGCCGCTCAACGCCGATCCCGGCACGTACACGCTGCAGGTCTCCCAGGACTACCGCACCGGTCAGGACCCGGTCGCCACCGAGACCAGCACGCTGCCCGCCGCGTTCAAGCTGTACTGGGTGCCGGCGATCACCGCCGTCACCCCCTCGAGCGTGGTCGCCGGGAAGTCGGACTGGACGATCTTCGTCGACGGCGCCCGCTTCATCAGCGGCGGCCTGTACGAGCCGCACTCGGTGGTGCAGTTCAACGGCAAGGACCTGCTGACGACGTACCGCACGAACGCCCAGCTCTCGGCGGTGATCCCCGCCGCCTACCTGGGTCTCCCGGGTACCGCGACCATCACCGTGTTCAACAGCAGCGGCACCCCGCTCGGCGCCTACACCGGCGCGCCGAGCGGCCCGTTCACGTTCACGATCACCGCGACGGTGCCCGCCGTCGCGTCCATCGACCCCGGCGGCGCGGTGGCCGGGGCCGCCGGCTTCAACCTGGCCGTGGTGGGCCGCGACTTCGCCGCCGGCGCCGAAGTGGTGTGGAACGGGTCGCCGCTCGTGACGACGCGCGACTCCGAGACGCACCTGACCGCGGCGGTGCCGGCCATCCTCGTCTCCGCCCCGGGCGTCGCCACGGTCGGCGTCCGCAACGGCGCGACCGGGCCGCTGTCGAACACGAAGCCGTTCACGATCGGCAACCCGGTGCCCGTGGTGACGGCCGTGACACCGGCGGTGCTGTGGGCCGGCTCCGTCCAGACCGACCTCGTCCTCGCCGTCGCGGGCACGGACTTCATCTCCGGCGCGAGGGTCGTGCTCAACGGCACAGAGAAGGCCGGCACGACGTACGTCGATGCCGGTCGGCTCGCCGTGTCGCTCGCTCCGGCCGACATGGCGACCGTCGGCACCGTCGCCGTGACCGTGCGGAACCCCCCGTTCCCGCCCGGTATCGCGAGCACCGGGTCGGTCGCGCTGCCCGTCCGGGCCGACTCGACCGAGCCCACGGTCACCGTGGCGGGCGCCGACGACGCCTGGCACAGGCGTCCGGTCAAGCTCACGTTCACCGCGACCGACACGCAGTCCGGGGTACAGAAGGTGCAGTACACGGCGCCGCCGGCGGTCGGGTCCTGGGCCCAGGGCACCAGCTGCACCGTCCCCGTCGCGGATCAGGGCTCCATCCCGGTCACCGTGCAGGCGTTCGACTGGTGCAACCACATCGGCACGGCGCAGGTCACCGTGAAGATCGACGCGACGAAGCCCGGCACGCAGACGCTCGGCAGCGTCACCGTCAGGAGGGGCCAGACGGCGGTGCTCAAGTACCGCGTGACGGAGCCGGCCGGGCTGAGCCCGACGGCCGCCGTGGTCATCGCCGTCAGGTCGCGCAGAGGCGCGACCGTGCAGACGTTCAAGGAGCCGGCCGTGCCGGTGAACGCCGCGCAGGCCGAGAGCTTCCCCTGCACGCTGCCCAGGGGCACGTACACCTGGTCGGTGAGCGCCGTCGACCTGGCCGGCAACCGGCAGGCGAACGTCGCCACGGCCACGCTCAAGGTCAAGTGACCGCGTGAAGCGCCCCGCGCGGGTCCCGGCGCGGCGTTCGCCCCGCGCGGAGCCCGCCCGCCACGCTGCGTTCGCGCGCCCGTGAGGTAAGCTGTGGGCGAGCAGATCGGTCGTGTCCCGCCCGGCCCGCAGCCGCTCCGGGACGAGCCCGTCGCCTCCGGCACTGGGGCGCGGCGGTCGGATGGTGCGAAGGAGGAGTCATGAAGAGACGGGCCCTGATCGTCCTCGTCTGTGTCGCGGTCCTGCTGGCGGTCGCCGCGCCCTCGGCCCTGGCGTTCAGCGGACTCCGCGTCAACGCGATCTCGCCCAACGTCGCGGGTAACGCTGAGGTCGTCGACTGCGCCGTGGGCGGCAGCTTCTTCACGCCCATCGACCACGTCTTCACCTACCTGCCCCAGTTCACGCTCTGGAACGGGCTCGCCCACATCGACGGCATCACGACGAGCGTGACCCCGGCCGGGAACGTCGCCTGGGTCCGCTTCTACGTCCCGATCGACGCTCCGGCCGGGCTCTACGACCTCGAGGCCACACAGGAGTCGTACGGCTTCGTGTACAGCGACTGGCGGGCCCAGGCCTTCCAGGTGGTCCAGAAGCCCGTGATCCTTCGGCTCGAGCCCGGCAGCGTCGTGGCCGGCTCGGGCGACCTCAAGCTCGCGGTCAACGGCCTGAACTTCATCCGGGTGTACATGCCGCAGCCCCAGGCGTCCGAGATCCAGGTGAACGGTACCATCCTGGCCACCACCTACGAGTCGCCGACACGGCTCACCTGCACGGTGCCGGCCTCCATGCTCGCGACGATCGGCACGCTGAAGGTCGTCGTCGTCAACACCGGCACCAAGACCGTCCCCGAGATGCAGAGCGCCGCCGCCGACTTCCTCGTCAAGGCGCCGGGCGCCCCGGTGGTGACGGCGTGCTCGCCGACCACCGGCTGGGCCGGCTACCTCAACGACCTCGTGCTCGCCGTGACCGGCAGCAACTTCGTCAACGGCTCGCACGTCATGTTCGGCACCACCGAGAAGACGAACACCACCTTCGTGAGCGCCACCCAGCTCACCGTGCCGCTCTCGGCCGCCGACCTGGCGAACGCCGGCACCGTGGCGGTGGGCGTCAAGAACCCGCCCAGCTCGCTCAGCGCCGCGACGGTGCCCTTCGCCATCCAGGCCGAGACCACCACGCCCGCGGTCACCATCGCCGGCGCGACCGACGGCGGCTGGTACAACGCGGCCGTCCCGCTCACGTTCACGGCCACCGACGCCCAGTCCGGGGTCCAGAAGATCCAGTACATGGCGCCGCCGGCGGTCGCCGCGTGGACAGACGGCACGGCCTACACCGTCCCGGCCGTCGATGGCCCCGCCACGGTGTCGGCGCAGGCGCTCGACTGGTGCAACAAGGCCGGCTCGGCCGGCATCACGGTGCATATCGACACCAGCAAGCCGGCCACGAAGACGCTCGGCAGCGTGACCGTGACGAAGGGCAGGACCGCCACCCTGCGGTTCCGCGTCACCGAGCCCGCCAACGGCAGCCCGACCTGCCAGGTCACCCTCAAGGTCGCCAAGAGCAACGGCAAGGTCGTCCTGACTATCCCGGTCCCCAACACGCCGGTGAACGTCGACAGGGGACAGCCCTTCACGTGCAACCTGGCCAAGGGCACGTACACGTGGTCGGTCGAGGCCACCGACCTCGCCGGCAACCAGCAGGCGAACATCGCCACCGCGAAGCTCAAGGTGAAGTGAGCGCGGGCGCGGCAGCGCGCCGCGCACGAGCCACCACGCGAGGGGCGGCGGCCGGAAGAGCCGCCGCCCCTCGCGCGTCTCGCCCCCGTCCGTCGTTGACGTCACCTCCTCCGCGCGTACAGTAGACGCGAGCGGTCGCCGGGGGCGCGGCTCGCGGCGGCGCCGCGCCTCTCCGCCGGGCGGTCGCGTCCGGGGCTCGAGGAGGAGTGATGGCAAGAAGGCTCGTGTCGGTCCTGGCGTGCGCCGTGCTGTGCGCGCTCGCGGTGCTGCCGGCGTCCGCCTCCCCCGCACGCGCGGCCCAGCGTCCGCGACCGCTGGTGACGGCGCTCTCGCCCTCCTTCTGCTGGGCCGGCTCCGGGGACACCTCGGTCACCGTGTACGGCCAGAACTTCGCGCAGGCGTTCTCGCCCCAGCTCCAGCCGGTCTCGTGGACCGCCGTCAGCGTGAACGGCGTCCGCCTCGGCACGGTCTTCCTCACGAGCGAACGGCTCACGACCGTGGTCCCGGCATCCATGCTCGCGACGCCGGGCTACCGTGCGGTGAGCGTCCAGAACCCGCCCTACGTGGGCGACTCCCAAAGCCTCTACCCCTTCCCGCTGGAGGTGCGGGCCGAGACCTCGGTCCCCCTCGTCACGATCGCCGTGCAGGGCGGGGCCGACGTGGTCCACCACACCCCCGTGGTCGTCTCGTGCGTGGCGACCGACGCCGAATCGGGGGTCACGAGGCTCGAGTACCGCTGTCCCCCGGCCGTCGCGGACTGGACCGCGGGGTCCCAGTTCGTGCTGCCGCTGTCGACCGGGTCGTTCACCGTCGAGGCGCGGGCGGTCGACGGCGTGGGGCAGGTGGGCACTGCCTCGGCGGTCGTCCGCATGGAACAGGTGTACCCCGTAACGGTGGCGCTCGCCGACGTGACCGCGAAGCTCGGCGGGCACGCGAAGCTCCGGTACCGCGTCGACGAGCCGGCCGACGTCAGCGCGACGGTGACGGTCGAGATAGGCATCTCCAGGGCCGCCGACGGACGCCTCGTGCGGACGGTCCGCAAGTCCTTCGTCCCGGTGGGCCGGGACATGGTCGCGACCGTCGCCCTGCTGCGCTCCTGGTGCGCCGCCGGGCGCTACGTCTGGAAGGTGCACGCGACCGACACGTGGGGGTCGTCCGAGCAGACCCCTGGGCAGAAGCGCCTGACGGTCACGCACTGAGCGTGCGAGCGCGGCGCGGCCGCCCCGCGCCGGTGGGGTAAGCTTCACGGCATGACCGAGAAGATCCGCCTCACACAGTTCGCGGCCAAGAGCGGCTGAGCGGCCAAGCTGGGTCCGTGCGACCTGCAGGCCGTGCTTGACGCTCTCCCGCGCAGCTCACCCGAGTTCGCGCGGCTGCTCGAGACGCGCGACGACGC
>CAIXSE010000407.1 GCA_903921965.1 uncultured Thermoleophilia bacterium
AGCACGGTGCTGACGGGAAGGCTCGTGAGCCCCAGCCAGGCGCCGATGGAGGCGAACATCACGGCGCCGGTGCCCACCATGACGTAGCCGCGGGCGCGGCGCGACTGCACGGCGGGGGTCGCCTGCGTCGTCCCTGTCGCGCTCATCTGGCTGTCTCGCTCGGCATGGGCGTCCTCTGCTTCGGCGCCGGGACGACCCCGGCCTGCCGGGACCAGACTATCGCCCGCGGCCCGTCTCGCGCGACGCCGCCGACCGGGACGAGAACGGACACGTCGCACGACGCAGGGTAGGCTGTGGCGTGTGTGGTCATCTCGCGGCGGCTGGAGGGGCGGTGTCGCAGCGGATCGAGGGGCGCGGGGGCGACGCCGGGTCGTGGTGGGACTGGCACCTGTTCGGGGTGTGGGTGCTCGTCAACGGCGCGGCCTTCCTCGTGATCCCGGTCGTGGGCCTCCTGCTCGAGTACCTGACCTCCGACGTGACGAGCAGCCTCGTCGACGACTACCGCTGGCTCGCCGTTGTGCTGATCGCCCTCGCCGGGGCGGGGACCCAGGGCGTGATCCTCGGCCGCTGGCAGTGGCGCGTGCTGCGGCACCGCCTGCCGGAGCTCCGGCGCCTGCGCTGGGTGCTGGCCACCCTCGTGCCGGCCTTCGCCGTGTGGCTGGTGGTCATCGCGCCCGGGGCGGTCGACCTGCTCGGCCGGGGCAGCAGCACGATCACCGCTTTCCTCGACGGGTTCGTGCAGGCGCTCGTGCTGGGGCCGCTCATCGGCATGTCGCAGGCGACGGCCCTGCGCGGACACACCTCGCGCTGGGCGTGGTGGCTGGCCGCGAACGTCATCACGTACCTGAGCGGCGCGGCGCTGCACGAGGCGGTGGTGAGGCTCCAGGACGCGCTCTCGCTGCCGGGCCGCGCGCCGGGCTTCTTCCCCGTGCTGGCCATCGCCGTGCACGGGGTCTGGATGCTGTGGGTCACGGCGCCGGCCGCGGCTGTCGGCGCCGTGCGTGACCGTCGGCCCCCGGAGGCTCTCGGCGAGCCGCCGGGCGGCGCCCCGCGAGCCGGCGAGTCCGACGGCGGCCCGGTCGCCAGTCCTGACGACACCTGACGACCCGTGCGGCGCGGCCCGGTCCCGGCGCCCGAGCCCGGGCTCCTGCGGCCTAGACGAATGTCCCCCTCATCGAGTCCGGTCACGGCGACGATGGGCCTCGTGCGGGCGCTTCACAGCGCCCCACCAAGCCTGGCGGAGGGGAGGACAAGTGGACGTACTCATCGCGCACGGGAGCGCCCCGGCTCGCGAGCAGCTGGCGCGCGCGCTGCAGGAGGATCTGGCGGATCCTGTCGAGGTCGAGGACGGCGTCGCGGCGCTGGAGCTCCTGATGGGCGAAGACGGTCCTCGCATCGCCCTCGTGGAGTGGGACCTGCCGCGGCTGGACGGCCGCGAGCTGTGCCGGATCCTGCACGACTTCGCCTGCGAGCGCCGCGTCTACCTGATCCTGCTGGCGTCGAAGGCCTCCGGTGGCTGCATCGATGCCGGGCTCGAGGCCGGCGCCCACGACTTCCTCCCCCTGCCGGCCGGCCGCGAGGAACTCCGCGCCCGCGTGGAGTACGCGCGGCGGGTCGTCGAGCTGCCCTGGGGCCGGGACGCCGCTCTTCCGGCGAGCGCCCCGGCGGCGGACGCCCGGCACATCCCCGGGGTCGACGACGAACGGGCCATCCTCCGGCGCCTCGACGAAGAGGTGGAGCGGGCGCGGCGCGACCGCGCGCCCCTCAGCATCGCCGTGCTGCACTTCGAGGGGCTCGGCGAGCTGCGCCGGCGCGCCGGCCGTGAGGCCTGCGCCGCCGTCCTCGCCGAGGCCTCGCGCAGGCTGCGCGGCTCGCTCCGGCCGTACGACGGGCTGGGGTGGGCCGGCGAGGACGAGTTCCTCGTGACGATGCCCAAGGCCGACAGCCTCGACATCGAGGCCGTGCTGGACAGGCTGCGCGACAGCCTG
>CAIXSE010000408.1 GCA_903921965.1 uncultured Thermoleophilia bacterium
CCGCCGGGGCGGCGATGTCGCCGCCGTAGATCGACGAGCGCGGCGAGTCGACCGCGACGAGCACCACGAGGCGCGGGTGGTCGGCCGGCACCATCCCGATGAACGAGGCCACGTAGTCCGACTCCGAGTAGCCGCGGCCGTCGGGGAGCGGCTTCTCTGCCGTCCCCGTCTTGCCCGCGACCTCGTACCCGGGGATCTGGGCCCTGGTGCCGGTGCCCTCGTCGACGGCCGTGGTGAGCATGGACCGCACCTCGCGCGCCACCTTCGCCGGGATCACCCGCCGCTTCTTCGCCGTGTCGTAGGTGGTGGTGCCCACCTGGGCGACGAGGCGCGGCGTGACCTGGACGCCGTTGTTGGCCACGGTGGAGAAGGCGACCGCCATCTGCAACGGCGTCACGGCGATGCCCTGGCCCATGGGGATGTTGACGATCGAGGTGCCCGACCACAGGTCGGCGGGCGGGACGATGCCGGCCGCCTCACCGGGCAGGCCGAGTCCCGTGGGGCGACCGAACCCGTACCTGTCCATCCACTTGAGGAGCACGTCCTTGCCCATCTTCATGCCGATCTTCACGGCGCCGACGTTGCTCGACCACTGCAGGATCTCGCGCACCGAGTAGGTGACGGTGCCGCGCTCGTGCGACTCGTGGATCGTGCGGTCGTACAGGGTGAGCGACGGCGGGAGGGTGAACGTGCTCTTCGGGGTGATGATGCCGTCGGCGAGCGCCCCGGAGATGGTCACGAGCTTGAAGATCGAGCCGGGCTCGTAGACGTCGGTGATGCAGCGGTTCCGCTTGACCGAGGCCTCGGCGTTGAACACATCGCCCTTGAGCGCGGGGGCGTTGGCCATGGCGAGGATCTCACCGCTGCGCGGGTCCATGACGATGGCCACGGCCTGTTTGGCGCCGCTGGTGCGCAGCGTGCTCCTGAGCACGTCCTCGGCGGCGTACTGGATGGTCTCGTCCAGGGTCAGGCGCACGTCGGCCCCGGACGTGGGCTCCTTGTACGCGACCGTCTTGAGGGTCCGGCCCGCAGGGTCGCGCACGATGGTCTCGCTGCCCGCCTGCCCCGAGAGCGGCTTGTCGTACACGGCCTCGAGGCCTTCGAGGCCGTTGCCGTCGACGCCGACGAACCCCAGGACCTGGCCGGCGACGCCCTTCATGGGGTAGGCGCGCTCCTCCTCGTCGTACGCGCCGACGCCGGGGATGTCGAGCGCGAGCGCGGCCTTCGCGAGGGCCGGGTCGATCTTGCGGGCGACGAAGGCGAACCCGCTCTTCTCGTTCTCGAGTGACTTGCGCAGGGCCAGGCGGTCGCGGTGGCGCCTTATGTGCAGCACGCGCCACAGCTGTTTGGCCGCGGCACGCGGGTCGTCGAGCAGGTACGGCGTCGCGAACACGGTCCTGGCCGGTTTGCCGACGGCCAGCTCGCGGCCGTTGCGGTCGAGGATCGCGCCGCGGTGCGGCGGCAGGACGACGGTCGCCGTCTGCTGCGACAGGGCGATCTGCGTGAGGTGCTGGGAGGATGAGGCGAGCGCCACGGCCTTGCCGCCGACGAGCACCAGGAACACGATGAAGACGAAGCGCAGCAGGCGGATGCGGCCGTCGACGCCGCGGCCGCCGGCGACCCCGCCGCCGCGCCCGGCGGCGCGGGAGAGCGAGCGCAGGGCGCCGCCGCGCCGGCGGGCCGCGCGACGCCGTCCTGGCCCGGAGGCGGCCATCAGGGCCTCGCCGCCACCTTGCCGTCCGGGGCGCTCACGCGGAGGTACCGCACGTGGTCGGCGTCGACGAGGCCGAGTTCGTGCTCGGCGATGTGCCGGATGCGGACCGTGGAGCCGAGCTGGGCGAGGTCCTCCGCGAGCTGCGCGTTCTCGGCCGAGACGGCGCGCTGCGAGCGGGCGACCGCGTCGGTCTCGATGGTCTTCTGCACGACCGCGAAGCTGAGCGCCACGCGGCCGACGGCGAGCACCGTGAGACAGCAGACGAAGAGGACGAAGGCGCGCGTGAAGCGGGCCCGCTGGGCCGCGCGCCGGCGCGAACGCGGCGCCCGCCGCTGCACGGGCTGCGCCGCGTACTCCTCGTACCGGTCGTCCCGGCGCGGCGCCGCCGCGCCGCGCCGCGCCTGTGCGGTGGCCGCCACGCCGGGTCCTAGAGCTTGACCGCGACGCGGAGCTTGGCGGACTTGCTGCGCGGGTTCGCCTCGGCCTCCCGCTGGCGGGGCGTGACCGGCCGCCGCGTGAGCACGCGGAGCGTCGGCTCGTGGCCGCACACGCATTGCGGCAGGCCGGGCGGGCAGATGCAGCCCGCGGCGTGCCCCTTGAAGAAGTCCTTCACCATGCGGTCCTCGAGCGAGTGGAAGCTGATGGCCGCCAGGCGGCCGCCCGG
>CAIXSE010000409.1 GCA_903921965.1 uncultured Thermoleophilia bacterium
CGCGCTCCAGGCGTCGTAGTCGGCGGGCTGCCAGCCGAGGCGGCGGAAGACGACGACCGAGAGGGACGGCTCGAGGACGAGCTCGAGCGCCGGCGAGGCGGCGATGCGCTCCGCCGCGTACCCGGCGACGTCGAGGCAGTGGTCGATGGCCTGCACGTAGGCGTCGGTGCCGTAGGCCAGGACCGACGCCCACAGGGGCAGGCCGCGTGCCCGGCGGGTGAGGTGCAGGGCGAGGTCCGAGGGATTGCCGGCCTCCTCGTCGGCGATGGCGTCGAGGTAGTCGGCCTGCTGCGTGAGCGCCCGCCGCGCTCTGCGCTCGTCGCGGTACACGACGGCCGCGCAATCGAACGGCAGGAACAGCCACTTGTGCGGGTTCACGATGAACGAGTCGGCGCGCTCGATGCCCGTGAAGAGCCCGCGCGTGCGCGGCGAGAGCAGCGCGGCGCCGCCGTAGGCGCCGTCGACGTGCAGCCAGATACCGCGCTCGCCGCACACCTCGGCGGCGGCGGCGAGGTCGTCCACGGCGCCGTTGTTGGTGGCGCCGGCCGTGGCCACGACGGCGATGACGTCGTCCGGGTCGTGTCCCTCGAGCGCCCGGCGCAGCACGCGGCCGTCGAGGCGGCCGTGGCCGTCGGCCGGCTCGGCCGCCACGAGGTCGCAGCCGAGCACGCGCGCGGCGGCCGCCAGAGAGGAGTGCGCGGAGGCGCCGGTCACGAGCACCTGGCGGCGCGGAGACGCGTACCGCGCGCCGCGCGCCGCCACCAGCGCGCTGAGGCTGCCCATCGAGCCGCCGCCGACGAAGGTGCCGCCGGCCCCGGCGGGGAACCCGGCGGCGTCCGCCAGCCAGCGGATGACGGCGTCCTCGGCGTCCACGGCGGCCGCCCCCTCGAGGCGGCTGCCGCCGAAGACCATCGCCGCGGAGAGCGCCATGTCGGCCAGCGCCGCGGCCACCGTCGGCGTGCCGGGGATGAAGGCGAGGAAACGCGGGTGGTCGGGCGGGATCGCCGTGGGGACGACGCTGTGGAGCAGAGTGTCGAGCGCCGCCTCCGTGCCGATCCCCTCCTCGCGGATGGGCGGCAGCGCGACGTCCGGGTCGGCCGCCGGCAGCGTGCCGCGCCGGTCGGCGAGCCGCGCCAGCACCCAGTCGAGCAGCTCGTGGGCGGCGGCGATGTCCTGCGGGGTGGGCTCGTGCATGTCCACACCCGCATCCTATAGCGAGGTCCCGCCGCGTGAGACCGGCGCCCGGCCGCCCGCAGAGGGGGCGCGTCCGGAACGGCGGCGGCCGGGCACGTTGAAGTCATGACACGCGACGAGCAGAAGCGCGCCGCCGCAGAAGCCGCGCTCGAGCACGTGCCCGCGTGAGCCAGGATCGGCGTGGGCACCGGCAGCACGCAGACGGCAGAGGCCCGCCGCCCCACCGGGGCGGCGGGCCTCTGCGTCACGTCCGGTCCGGTGCTGCGCTCGTCAGACCGCCGCCCTGTCGGTCGGCGGGAGCACGAGCAGGATGATGATCGTGATGAGCGGCAGGAAGATCGCCAGGATCACCCACAGGAAGGGACTGCGGCCCTTCCGCACGGCGAGCATGAACGTGAGATAGAGGAAGAGCATCCAGAAGAAGACCATGATGAGCCAGTAGAACCAGGCCACGGGAACCTCCCCGGTCGACGACGACGTGGCTTCGCATTCTGGGGCAGTGTTACCCACAGGCAACCCGGCTGCAACGCAATCGGCCTACTTCTGCGCGAACACCATGATGCTGCCGACGTAGCAGCACACCCACACGCTCTTCGTGGGCGTGTCGTACGTGATGCCGATCGGCAGGGCGTTGGTCCCCACGCTGTCGATGACCTTCATGTCCTTCGTGCGGACCTGGCTCATCGTGCTCGAGTCGTAGTTGACGACGAACAACGACCTGCCGTCGGTCGCCATCGCCATGCTCCGTGGCTGCTGGCCGGTGTAGACCTTGTCCACCACGCGATCGGACTTCGTGCTGATCTTGGCCACGTGGCCCTCGCCGTTCAGCGTCGCGTACAGGTACTTGCCGTCGGGGCTCATGACCAGGTGCCGCGGGCCCGATCCCACGCCGCGGATCCAGCCGACGGAGAAGTCCTCCAGGTCGACCTTCGCGATGTCGTAGCTGCCCATGACGGCGACGTAGGCGGTCTTCGAATCCGGCGAGACGGCGATGCCGCGCGGGTACGGGCCGAGGTACACGCTCTTCACCGGCTTGCTCGTGTGCACGTCGATCACGCTGAGCGTGTAGGAGGTCCAGTTGGTCACGAGCAGGTACTTCTGGTCGGGGGTGACGGCCACGTACTTGGGCACCGAGCCGACCCTGATGGCCTTGTCGATCTTCAGGCCGTCCAGCTTCACGCGGTAGACGTAGCTCTTGTCGTAGCCGGAGCTGGGACCTCCGACGTCGTGCCCCTCGCGGTAGAAGCCGGGGCCGTACATCGAGTAGTTGGAGACGAACATGAAGCGGTGGTCGGGCGTCTCGGCGGCCTCCACCGGGGCGCCCTGCACGGTGCCCTTCTTCTTCGAGCCGATGAGGGACAGCGGCACCCGGTCGGGGATCGTCTTCACCAGCTTGAGCGTCTTCGTGTCGTACACCGTGATGCTGTGGCGGTACATCATGTTCTGCGCGAACACCAGGCCGGTGCCGGTGGAGACGACCGACTTGGGCGAGATCTCGGTGCTGGTGATGACCTTGCGGAGCTTGAGCTTCAGCTTGTCGGAGGGCGGCCCGGTCCAGGCGGCCGCGGCCTCGGCGCTCGTGGTGGGCGTCGGCCGCGGCGAGGCGGACTGGCCGGAGGAGCCGGACGACCCGGACGAGCCGGAGGAGCCGGAGGAGCTCTGGGACGCCCCGCCCTGCGCGGCGGAGCCGCCCGCGGTCGCGCTGTCGCCGCCGCCCCGCGTGAGGGCGTAGACGGCGCCGGCGACGGCGGCGATCGCCAGCAGGACGACGAGCAGCGCGACCAGCCGGCGCCGCCGGTACCGGCGCGCGCGGTACTGCCGCGTCCTGCGGTAGTCGCGGCGGGTCATGGTGCCGTCTGGTCGGGTCGTCATGGGGCTCGAGTGTAGCACCGGGCGTACGACGGCGCCCGGAGGCGGGGCCCGCGGTGGGCGCCGGACGGCACCGCGGGAGGAGAGGCGCGCCGGGCGTCAGCCGAGGGCGCGGTGCAGGCGGCGCAGCGCCTCCTGCAGGGTGCTTCGGGGGCAGCCGAAGTTGAGGCGCAGGAAGCCCGGGTCGCCGAAGTCGGCTCCGGGTGAGAGCGCCAGGCCGGCGTCCAGGCAGGCCTGCATGGCGGTCCGGCCGCCGGGGCCCCTGCCCTCCGCGCCGCGCACGTCGAGCCAGGCCAGATAGGTGGCCTCGGCGTGCGACACGCGTACGTCCGGGAGCCGCCCGGCGACCGTGCGCTCGACGAGGTCGCGGTTGCCGCGCAGGTAGTCCAGCAGGTCCGCCAGCCACGCGCCGCCGCCCCGGTAGGCGGCCTCGGCGGCGTCGATGGCGAAGCAGCCGGGGAACGGCAGGAGGCTTTCGTCCGGCCGCGGGAAGCGCTCGCGCAGCTCCCGGTCGGCGATGACGGCGAAGGCGAAGTTCAGGCCGGGCAGGTTGAACGTCTTGCTCGGCGACATGAGGGTGACGATGCGGGCGGGCGGGAGCGTGTCCGCGCCGCCGCCCGGTTCTGCCGCCGTGCCCCCTCGCGCCGCGTCCGCCGCGGCCACCGCCGCCGGCACGTGGTCCAGCGGGTCGAGGATGAGGTCGCAGTGGATCTCGTCCGAGACGAGCACGAGGTCGTGGCGGCGGCAGAAGTGCACCACCGCCGCTACCTCGTCCCGGCGCCAGACGCGGCCGAGCGGGTTGTGCGGGTGGCTGAAGAGGAACACCCGCGTGTCGGCCGTGACGGCCGCCTCCATGGCCTCCAGCGGCAGCCGCCACCCGCCGCCGGCCGTTTCGTCGACCGGCACGGCGACGAGCCGGCGGCCCTGGTTGCCGGGGGCGTGCAGGAACGGCGGGTACACGGGCGTGAGGGTCATGACGGCCTCGCCCGGCCCGGCGTACGCCGCGCAGGCGGCGTTGAGGCCGGGCACCACGCTCGGCAGCCAGCAGAGCCACTCGCCCTCGATGCGCCAGCCGTACCGGGAGGCGAGGTGGCCGGCGATGGCCTCCACGAGCGACGGCGGCACCAGCGAGTAGCCGAACACGCCGTGCTCGGCGCGGGCGCGGAGGGCCGCGACCACGGCCGGCGGCGCGGCGAAGTCCATGTCGGCCACCCAGAGGGGCAGCACGCCCGCCGGGTACCTGTCCCACTTGAAGCTGGCCGTGCCGGTGCGGTCGACCGGGGTGTCGAAGTCGTGCGGCATCGTGCCCAACCTATCAGACCGGTCCCGTCCGCTGCCGCCCCACGGCCCCGCCGCCGCAGGGCCGGGCCGCGCTGGCCTGGAGCCCGCCTGACGCACGTCAAGGCGGCGCCCGTTTCCGTCCTGTATCCTTCGGGGAAGACCTCACCCGGGCGCGGCCTGCCGCGCGCCGCCGCGCCGCGCCCCAGTCCGTGCGGCGTCACCCGCCACGAAGGACGCCCATGAAGATCCGCCTCATCGAGCCCGCCGCCCCGAGCATGCACATCTGGTCGATGTCGTACTTCGTGCGCCTCGGCCTGCCCATCATCGGGGCCACGCTCAAGGAGGCGGGCCACGACGTGCGCATCTACAACCCGCAGCTCGCGCCCATCGACTGGGACGACGTGTTCACAGCGGAGCTGGTCGGCATCTCGTGCACCACGTCCACCGCGCCGGCCGCCTACGACATGGCCGACGAGCTCAGGCGCCGCCGTATCCCCGTCGTCATCGGCGGCTCCCACGTGACGTTCATGGCCGAGGAGGCGCTGGACCACGCCGACTTCGTGGCGCGCGGCGAGGGCGGCGAGCAGATCATGCTCGAGCTCGTCGACGCACTGGAGGGGCGCACGCGGGTGGCCGACGTCACCGGCATCTCGTTCCGTCGTCACGGCGAGACCGTGGACAACCCGCTGCACGAGCGCTGCGCCGACCTCGACACGCTGCCGTTCCCGGACCTCACCCTGATCGAGGGCAACGAGCGCCTCGTCAACACGCCGATCATGACCAGCTGGGGCTGCCCGTTCGACTGCACCTTCTGCTCCGTGACCGCCATGTTCGGCAAGAAGTACCGCTTCCGCAGCGCCGAGAGCGTCGTCGCCGAGATCAAGCAGAAGAAGCCCGAGAAGATCTTCTTCTACGACGACAACATGGCGGCCAACCGCAAACGCCTCAAGCGGCTGCTGCGCCTGATGATCGACGAGGGCATCCAGGTGCGCTGGGGCGCGCAGGTGCGCACCGACGTCGTCAAGGACCGCGAGCTGCTGGAGCTCATGCAGGCCTCGGGGGCCGACTTCGTGGCCCTCGGCCTCGAGTCGGTGAGCCAGGCGACGCTCGACCACTTCGAGAAGTCCCAGACGGTGGAAGACATCGAGCACGCCATCAAGGTGCTGCACGAGTACGGCATCCGCTCGCACGGCATGTTCGTGCTGGGCGCCGAGCACGACGAGGGCGAGTTCGTGCGCGACACGATCGACTTCGCCCTCAAGAACAGGATCGACACGGTGATGATGAACATCCTCACGCCGCTGCCCGGCACCCAGCAGTTCGAGGAGCTGGACGCGGCGGACCGCATCATCACCAGGGACTGGCGCCTGTACGACGCCCAGCACGCCGTGTTCTGGCCGCGGCACATGAGCCCGGCCAAGCTGCAGCGCGACGTCCTGCGCGAGAACGCCCGGTTCTACGCCACCTGGCGCCCCGTCTACTTCTTCCTCAAGTGGCTCGTCGGCCGCGACCAGGCCAGCTGGAGCCGCATGCTCGAGTACGGCTGGCTGTGGTGGCACGCGCGCATGTGGTGGAAGGACGCGGGCAA
>CAIXSE010000410.1 GCA_903921965.1 uncultured Thermoleophilia bacterium
CGTCCCGTCCCTGCTCGTGGGCGTGGCCCTCGGCAACGTCATCCGTGGAGTGCCCATGGACGCGCAGGGCAACTACATCGGGACCTTCTGGGACCTGCTGAACCCATACGCCCTGCTGGTGGGCGTCACCGGCCTGTGCCTCGTCGTGCAGCACGGCGCGGCTTGGCTGACCGTCAAGTCCCAGGACGACCTGCACGAGCGGGCGCTCAAGTACCGCCGCCTCTCTTTCTGGGTGTGCGCGCTCCTGGCCGTCGCCACGTCGGTCGCCACCATCGTGTGGGTGCCGCGAGCGTCCGACCTGGTGCTCGGCCGCGCGGCCGGGTGGCTGTTCCTCGCGGTCTTCCTGCTCGGCGTGCTGTACGCGGTCTGGCAGATGTACAGGCCCGGCGGCGAGCTCAAGTCGTTCCTCGGGTCGGCCGTCATCATCATCGGCCTGGCCGGCATCGCCGCCGTGGGCAACTACCCGGCGATGGTGCCTGCGCGCGGGACCCCGTCGAGCACGAGCCTCACGGTGGAGAACGCCTCGTCCGGTTCGCTGACACTCGCGGTGATGCTCATCGTGACGGTCATCTTCTGCCCCATCGTCGTCGTCTACACCGCGTACATCTACAAGACCTTCTGGGGCAAGACGAAGGCTGCGGACGCCGACTACTGACCGACGGGAACCAGCGCTCGTCGGCGCCACGCAGACCTCCTGAGACGGGCGGCGGACCTTGCGGTCCGCCGCCCGTCGCGGTTCCGGGTCCGCCGAGGCGGCCGCTTCGCCGCGCCGGCCGCCCGCCCCCTGCCGCCGCCGGCCGCAGCGCCCCGCGCGAGCGTGCGTCCGCTCCCTCGCGCGACCTCGCGGTTCTTGCAGACGAACACACACTCGCACACGTCAGAACGCTTGACTTTCACGCTCGCACGTCTAGGATGCGGGAGACTACGTTCGATTCTGAGCGATTCAACCAAGATTGAACAGCCATGGGGGGGCGGTGTCAGCGCCCGACATGCGAGAGATGTTTCCGGCCGAGCGCCAGGGCCGCATCCTCGAGATCCTCGCCGAACAGCGCGGCGTGCGGGTCTCGGCCCTGAGTGACCTCCTCGGGGTCTCCGAGATGACGATCCGCCGCGACCTCGAGCGGCTCGAGAACGACGGCCTGCTGTCGCGCACCCACGGCGGCGCCATCCTGCGCCAGCACATCGTGGAGGAGCCGCGGTACGTGACCAACGTGCGCACGCACACGGCCGAGAAGGACCGCATCGCCCGTGCCGCCGCCGCCATGATCGTCCCGGGCGAGACCGTGTTCCTCGGCTCGGGCACCACGGCGGCCCAGGTGCTCGCCCACGTCGACCCGCAGGTGAGCGCGCGTGTCGTCACGCTCAACGTGGGCGCCCTCACCACCGCCCAGGACTCGGCGCTCGACGTCATCATGCTGGGGGGCGTGTTCCGCCCGCGCAGCAACACGCTCGAGGGCCCAATGGCCATCGAGGCCGTCTCGGCCATGCACGCCTCGCGCTTCATCCTGGGGGCCGACGGCCTGAGTCTCGAAGAGGGCGTCACCACCGCGAGCATCGGCATCGCCGGCGTCGAACGCGCCATGATCCGCCAGACGCGCGGGGAGGTCATCGTGCTCGCCGACCGCAGCAAGCTGGGAGCGGTCGGCGACTTCGTCATCTGCGGTCTCAGCGACGTCCAGGCCGTCGTCGTCGACGACGTCGACGACGACGTGCGGGACGAGATGCTCCGCCGTGGACTCCGCGTGGTGTCAACGTGAGCGTCCCGATGGTCACACTCAAGGGGAGGAGCCGGTCCGCATGAAGTACGCAGAGTTGCTCACCGCAGAGCAGGTGGCTCGCGTCCACGAGGCGTCCCTCTGGGTGCTCGAGAACGTGGGCATCCTCGCGCACCACCCCAAGGCCCGCGAGGTGTTCAAGGCGCACGGCTGCGCCGTCTCCGACAAGGACGTCGTCACCTTCCCGCCCGACGTCGTCGACCGCTACATGCGCCTGTGCCCGCCGAGCTTCACGTTCCGCGGCCGCGATCCGCAGTTCGACCGCACCATCCCCGACGGCGGGCCCGTGGTCGTCACCGGCAGCTCGGCGCCCAACGTCGTCGACCCGGTCACCGGCGTCGAGCGGCGCGCCACCTCCACCGACATCGCGAACATCGCCCACCTCATCAACGAGCTCAAGGGCTTCGACATCTTCTCGATCAGCACCCTCGCCGACGACGCGCCTCCCGGCCAGTTCAGCCTCAGCCGCTTCTACCCGGCCCTCAAGAACTGCCTCAAGCCGGTGCGCAGCAACACGCCGAACATGGACGACCTGCACATGGTCCTCAGGCTGGGCGAGCTCATCGCGGGCGGCAGGGAGGCCTACTACGAGCGGCCGATCATCAACCACCACTACTGCCCGATGGTCAGCCCGCTCACCATGGACGTCGACTCCACCGAGGCCGTGATGTACCTCACCGGCCAGGGCCTGCCGGTGTACACCACCGTCGTCCCGAACGCCGGCCTCACCTCGCCGATGACGCTCATGGGCACCCTGGTGGTCGGCAACGCCGAGTTCCTCGCCATCTCCGTGTTCCAGCAGATGGTGAAGGAGGGCACGCCGCTCATCTACGCGAGCCTGCCGACCGTGGCCGACATGCGCACCGGCGCCTACGCACCCGGCGCCATCGAGACCGGCATGCTGTTCATGGCACAGGCGCAGCTCGGGCGCTTCTACAACGTCCCGACGGGCGGCTACATCGGCCTCACCAACGCGCACGGCAACGACGCCCAGTCCGGCTACGAGACCGGCATGAACACCATGGCCTCCGTGCTCGCCGGCGCCACGCTGCTCAACATGGGCGGCCTGTTCAGCTCGCTGATGGCGTTCGACTTCGGCAAGGCCGTGGTCGACGACGAGATCGCGCAGATGAACAAGCGCGTGGTGCGCGGCATGGAGTACAGCGAGGAGAACCTGGCGCTCGACGTCATCGCCGAGGTCGGCCCGGGCGGCGACTACATGAAGAGCCGCCACACGAAGTCGCTCATGAAGACGACGGCCCTCTTCCCCAAGGTCGCCAACCGCGACATGCGCGCCCAGTGGGAAGACGCCGGCAGGCCCGACGCCCAGAGCCGGGCGCGCACCGCCGCACGCGGCATCCTCACGCAGCCGAACCCGGCCGTCTGGGACGGGGAACTCGACGCGCGCATCCGCGCGGAGTTCCCCGGCATCGTGGCCGGTAACGCCATCTGGAACGAAGCGTGATCACACACTACTCGAGGAGACGAGGAGTCGAAGATGGGTAACGAAGCCATGCACGAGCAGCTCAAGCAGGCCATCGTCGACCAGGATGAAGAAGCCGTCCTGGCCGCCGTCGACAAGGCCCTGGCCGACGGCATGCCGGCCACGGAAGTCATCGACCAGGGTCTGCTCCCGGGCCTCAACGTCATCGGGCAGCAGTTCGAGGACGAGGAGATCTTCCTGCCGGAGCTCATGCAGGCGGCCCTCGCCTTCCAGGCGGCCATGGGCGTGCTCGAGCCCCTCATCAAGGAGGCGGGCGGCGCCGGCGCCAAGAAGGGCACCGTCGTGATGGGCACCGTCAAGGGCGACCTGCACTCGATCGGCAAGAACATCCTCAAGCTGCTCTTCGAGACCTCGGGCTACGACGTGCACGACCTCGGCATCGACGTCGACCTGTTCAAGTTCGTCGACAAGGCCAACGAGGTGGACGCCGACGTCATCGCCATGTCGGCGCTCCTCACGACCACGCTCATCGGCCAGCGCGACGTCATCGACGCCCTCAAGGACCAGGGCACGCGCGACAAGTTCAAGGTCATGGTGGGCGGCGGCGCCACCACCCAGGAGTGGGCCGACAGCATCGGCGCCGACGGCTGGGCGGCCAACGCCTACGACGCCGTCAAGATCGCCGGCGAGCTCGTCTGACCCCGGCGCGCCCCCTGACCAGCGAACCTCACCACAGGAGCCAGTCATGATCGACCTCATCGAGGTGTTCGACCGCGCAGAGACCGGTCCGCTCACGTCCGAGATGGACTACTACATGAAGCGCTACGTGCCCAAGCTGGCCGAAGTCATCAGCAGGCACGGCATCAAGTGGGACAAGACCACCATCATCAACACCGACGACGCCCTCACCGACCACGTGTTCGAGGCGGCCGTCGACCTCATCGCCGAAGCCGGCGCGTACTGCCCCGAGACCAACCGCGTGATGCAGTTCACCAAGGACGAGATCCTGCTGGCCTGCTCCCAGGCCCCCAGGGGTGCGACCTTCGGCGAGGGCCGCGAGCGCAAGACCATGTACGGGCGCAGGCCCGACACGACCGACGACCGCCCGTGGGTGCACGTGGGCGGCGGCATCTACACCAGCGACGAGCAGGTGTACATGGACACCGTCGAGAAGATGGCGTCCTTCTCCATCGTCGACTCGGTGTCCGTCCCCTCGATCCTGCACCTGCGCGGCAAGGACTCCCGCGTGCGCTCGCCGCAGGAGATCCTCGCGGCCTGCAAGACCGTGCGCCTCGCGCGTGAGGGCATCCGCCGCTCCGGCCGCGCCGGCCTGCCGATCATCAACGGCATCTCCGCCGCCTCGCAGCCGGCGTCGATGTTCGCCGCCACCTACCCCGAGTTCGGCCTGCGCCCGAGCGACGGCTTCCTCATCGACTTCCTCAGCGAGATGGTCGTGGGCTACGAGGCGCTGCAGAAGGTCGCCTTCTACAACAGCATCAGCGCCAACATCGGCTCCACCTCCACCCCGCTCTTCGGCGGCTACGCCGGCGGCGCC
>CAIXSE010000411.1 GCA_903921965.1 uncultured Thermoleophilia bacterium
GGCTCGTCGAGATCGCCGACGACTACCTGGCGAGCCGCGGCTACGCGTGAGCCCGGGAGGCGGGGGCCTCAGTCCTCCACGGCGACGTCCGTGAGCTGGATCATGGGAGCCTCGGCGGCGAAGGCGATGTTCTCCGAGCCGCAGTGGGCACAGACCGCCCCGGGGACCGCGGCGGTGAACTCCTGCCCGCAGTCGAGGCACGCCGCCGGAAGAGGAGCGTGCTCCACGTGCAACGCCGCGCCCCTGAAGAAGTCGTCGTCCTGCGTGAGCAGCTCGAAGTACATCGCGACGGAGGACTCCGTGAAGTCCGCCGCGGGCGTCATGCGGACGTAGACGTCGGTGATCCTGCCGGCGTCGTGCTCGACGGCCGTCTCGCGGGCGCGGTCGACGATCCCCTGCGTGATGCCCAGCTCGTGCATGGCCCTCCCCTTTCGCTCAGCCCCCGGCGTCGAACATGCCCTGCAGCTCGTCGTACATCTCTTCGATGACGCCGGGCAGGGCCGCCTGCAGCTCGGGGCTCAGGCGTTCTCCGAAGATGCTGTTGTCCTTGACCTCGACGGCGAGCACGTGCACGTCGTGTTCGCGAGGGATGTGCATGCCCATGCGCCGCCCGAGCTCCATGGCGGTCGCGAAGTTGGCATCGTGGACGTTGTCGAGGTGCATCGTCTCTCGCAGGGCGGAGCCGTCGAAGCGATACCAGTCGCCCGGGCGTCCGCCCTCGGTCCTGATGGAATCCAGCACGATCAGGCGGTCGAACCCCACGACGACGTCGAGGAGCTCCAGACCGCCGGTACAGCACTCCTCGAGGACCGTGAGGTCAGGCGTGCTCGCCAGCCGCCCGGCGAGGGCGCGGGCGGCGTGGATGCCGACGGCGTCGTCGGTCAGGATCGGGTTGCCCATGCCGAGGAGCAGGGTCTTCACCTGCCACCCTCCCGGGCGTGCCGGCCCCGTTGGAGTACCGTGACGCCGTCAGCAGCCACGCCGGAAGTCATGCGTCACCTCCCCGCCCCGGTGCACGCGCACGCGCAGGGGCATCTGCCCCGGAAGGCTGTGCGTCGCGCAGCTGTAGCACGGGTCGAAGGCCCGGAACGCCATCTCGACCATGTTGAGGATGCCCTGGTCCGGCTCGACGCCGGGCTTGATCAGGGTCTCCGCGGCCTTGCGCGTCACCATCTGGATGGGCGCGTTGTTGTTGGTGGTGCCCACGATCAGGTTGGCGCTCGTGCAGATCGCGTTCTCGTCGCAGGTGTAGTGGTGGGTCAGCGTGCCGCGCATCGCCTCGACGATGCCGACGCCCTCGCCCGTGACCTGCTGCGGGATGACGCGGAAGGCGTCTCCCGTGATCTCCGGGTCGTCGCAGTACTGCTGCAGCGCCTCGGCGTTCTGCACCATCTCGACGAGACGGGCCCAGTGCTGGGCGAGCAGCAGGCGGCTGGGGTGCCCGCCCAGGGCGGCGAACATCTCCTCGTAGCCTTCCTGTGCTCCCGGCGTCGCCATGCGGTCGGCGACGTTGAGGCGCGCCAGCGGCGTCGCGCAGTAGATGGAGCTGTCGATCCCCTCCACGAACCCCTTCCACCCGCGCTGCTTGAGATAGGGGAACTTGAGGTACGACCACGGCTCCACGTGCTCCGCCACATGGTCGGCGTACTGGGGCGCCTCGTAGCGGCAGATCTCCCTGCCCTCGAAATCCACCACGCGCACCTGGCCGTCGTAGAAGTCCGGGGCGTTGCGCTCGTCCACGAGGCCCATGTTCTGCACGTCCAGCGTGTAGGGGCCGTTCACGATGATGTCGAGGTAGGCCGGGTTGGCGAGCACGACGTCGCGGAAGAGCTGCAGCGAGAACTGGGTGAAGTCGTACAGCTCGGCCACCATGGGCCTGATCTGTTCCAGTTCGTCCGGCCGCAGGCCCTTGGCCACGCCTCCCGGGATGCACCAGATGTCCTGCGTCGAACGCCCGCCGATGATGCGCTGGATCTCCTGCGCCTTGCCGCGGGAGGCGATGACGGCCCCGCCGATCTCGAGCCCTACCTTCGCCACCACGCCCAGCACGTTGCGGATCGCGGGGTCGGCGTCGGGGCCGAGCACGAAGTCGGGCGCCGCCAGCGCGTAGAAGTGGGCGATGTGGCTGTGGATGTAGTGGGCGTTGTAGTACATGCGGCGCAGCTTCACGGCCAGCGGCGCCACCTCGCCGCCGAAGCAGCCGTCCACGGCCTTGGCGCTGGCCATGTGGTGGCTCGCCGGGCAGACGCCGCAGATGCGCGTCACCAGGCGGGGCAGCTCCTCGATGGGCCTCCCCACGACGAAGCGCTCGAAGCCGCGCAGCTCGGGGATCTGGAAGTAGCAGTCCTCCACGGCTCCGCTGTCGTCGAGGAAGATCTCGATCTTGCCGTGGCCCTCCAGACGGGTGATGGGATCGATGCTGATCTTCCTGCTCATGGGCGGACGCTCCTTTGCAGCAGCGAGGCGGGGGTGCTGAAGCGGTACGCGAACCCGGTGAAGTCGGGAAGACCGTCGATGATGTGCTCGATCTCGTCGGGATCGTTGGAGTCGATCACCGACACGACCGCCGACAGCAGCTTGGCGCCCTGGTCCACGACGCCGGGCAGGGGACCGTAGCAGCCGCGACAGGGGATCCCGCTGGACGGACAGCGGGCGCCGCAGCCGCCGCGCGTGGCGGCACCCGCACACAGCACTCCCTGCTCCAGCAGGCAGGCATCGGGGTCGGCCATGACCTGCCACGGCCGCCGGAACTGCTTGACCTTCTTCTCGTTCTTGGTCCTGGGGCACTCGTCGCAGAGCGCCGTCTCGCCGGCGCCGACCACCGAGCCGGGCGGCGGCAGCTGGCCGCTCACCACCGCCAGCAGGACCGCCTTCACCTGGTCGGCCGCCGGCGGGCAGCCGGGCACGTAGTAGTCGACGGGCACGATGTCGTCCAGCTTGTACACGCGCCTGTAGAAGGCGGGGATCGTGAGCGTCGAGCCGTTCGTGCCGCTCTCGGGGCGAGGCAGCGTGACGTTGCCCTTCTCGAGGCTCGGGTTGTGCAGATACGCGACGCTCATGATCTCGTCCCGGGGCACGAGGTTCGCGAGCCCGGGGATGCCGCCGAGGTGGGCACACGACCCGAAGGCCACCATCACCTTGCTCTTCTGCCGCAGCAGCCTGGCGATGTGCTCGTTCTCCGAGTTGCGCACCGCCCCGTCGAAGATGGCGAGGTCGAGCTCGCCGTCGTCCATGGCCTCGAGGTCCGCGTACTTGCCGTCGACGGCGATCGGCCAGAGCCGGATGTCGGCGGCGGCGGCGACGTCCAGGATGAACTCGTTCGTGTCGAGCACGGCGACGTCACAGCCGCCGCACGCCGCACCCCAGTAGAGGGCGATCTGCAGTTTCTCGCCGGCCACGGGACGTCACCTCTCCACAGCGTCGTGCGCCAGCGCCATCTTGACGCGGCACGGCCCCAGCGCCCGCAGGCGCTCCGTCATGTCGTCGACGATGTCGGCGAACCGCATGCCCTCGCTGGCGCTGACCCACTCGAGACGGACACGCTCGTCCTCGATGCCGAAGTCGGCCAGCATGCGCTTGAGCAGCGGCATGCGGCGCATGGTCTTGTAGTTGCCCTCGGAGTAGTGGCAGTCGCCGGGGTGACAGCCGCACACGAGCACCCCGTCGGCGCCGTCCGCGAGCGCCTTGATGACGAAGGTGGGGTCGATGCGCGCGGAGCACATCACGCGGATCACGCGCACGTTCGGCTTGTAGTGGATGCGGCTGGTGCCGGCGAGATCGGCCCCCGAGTAGGAGCACCAGTTGCAGAGGAAGCCGACGATCCTGGGTTCGAAGCTCATGCCAGCACCCCCGCTATCTCGGCGAAGATCTGTCGGTCGGTGAAGTGCCTGGCCTTGATCGCCGCCGACGGGCAGGTGGCGACGCAGGCGCCGCAGGCCTTGCACAGCGCGCTGATCACGTGGCTGCGCTTCTTGTCCTCGAGGAACTCGATGGCGGAGTAGGGGCAGATCTCGTTGCACACGCGGCAGCCCGAGCAGAGGTCCTCGTCCACCGCGGCGAACATCGCGTCGATCTCGAGCTTGCCGCGGCTGATCTTGCCCAGGATCCGGGCCGCCGCGGCCCTCGCCTGGGCCACCGTGTCGGGGATGTCCTTGGGCGCCTGGCAGGCGCCGGCGATGTACACGCCGTCCGTGGTCGTGGCCACCGGGTCGAGCTTGGGGTGGCTCTCGATGAACCAGCCGTCCTTGTCCTGGCTGATGTTGACCAGACGGGTCACCTGCTCGGCGTCCTCGCGGGGCTCCATCCCGACCATCAGGATGATGAGGTCCGCCGGCAGTTCGATCAGCTCACCGGAGAGCTGCTCGTCCACGGTGATGAGCATCTCGCAGTCGTCGGCGGGGTCCGCCCTGCGCACGACCGGGTGCTCTCCCTTGCCGTACATGAGGAAGAGCGTCTTCACCTCCGCGCTGTGACGGTAGAAGTCCTCGCATCCCTTCCCGAACGCGTGCATGTCGACGTAGACGTCGGAGACGTACGCGTGGGGCAGCGCCGACTTCACCTCGTGCGCGTACTTGAGCGCGGTCATGCAGCAGACCCGCGAGCAGTAGCCGTGGAACTCCGCGCTGCGGCTGCCCACGCAGTGGACGATCGCCACGTACTGGGGCAGCCGCCCGTCCTTCATCTCGATGCGGCCCTGCCGCAACATCCTCTCGAACTCGAACGAGGTGATGACGTTGGGCAGCTTGCCGTACCCGAGGTGGGTGGCCCGGGTGGCGTCGAACTCCTTGTAGCCGGTGCAGACGATGACGCTGCCGACGTCCACGACGTCCCACGGGGGATTCTCGCCGGAGGAGCGGTGGACGATGGTGGCCTTGAAGTTGCCCACGAAGCCCTCGAGCTTCTCGAGCTCGCTCTCGAGCATCACGTCGACGTTGGGGTGCTCCACGATGCGGGTCATCCGGTCGGCGATCATGTCGCGCGCCGAGTCGAGGTACGGCGCCGTGAGGTCGACGCGAGCGACGTTGCCGCCGAGGGCGGCCGTCCGCTCCACGAGGAACACGCGCTTGCCGGCATCGGCGAGCTCGAGGGCCGCCGACATGCCGGCGACGCCGCCCCCCAGGACCAGCGTGTTCGGGCACATGTCGACGGACATGCGCTCCAGAGGTTCGTGCTGCGCCACACGGTACACGGCCGCGCGGACGAGGTCCCCGGCCTTCTCGCCGGCCATCTCGCCGGCGTCGTGGACCCAGCTGCACTGCTCGCGGATGTTGGCCATCTGCACGAGGTAGGGGTTCAGGCCCGCGGTCTCCGCGGCCCGCCTGAACGTGGGCTCGTGCATGCGCGGGCTGCAGGCGGCTACGACGACCCGCTCGAGCTGCTCGTCCTGGATGTCCTGGGCGATCATCTCCTGTCCGGGATTGGAGCACATGTACTTGTAGGAGCGGCTGACGACGACGCCGGGAAGCTCGCCCGCCGCCGCCGCGATCGCGTCGCAGTCCACGACGTTGGCGATGTTGGTGCCGCAGTTGCAGACGTAGACGCCTATTCGTGGCTCGGTCATCTCCTCACCCCCTCAGGCTGCGTGGATCTGTGTGCGCGGCTCCACGCCGGGCCGCGCCGGGACGGCGCCTCGAGCGCGGCCGCGGGCCAGGGCCAGAGCGCGCACCTGGGCGAGGTACATGGCGAGCGGCCGGTAGGCCAGGTGCGACCACTTGCTGAACGGGACCTCGAGCGCGAGCATCGGGACCACGAACGACAGGTGCACGATGTAGGTGACGTTGGCGGCCGCGTCCAGGCCGCTGCGGTGCAGGATGTGCTGCAGGATCCCGGTGAGCGCGACGACGAGGATCAGGACCAGGAAGATCCAGTCCGACTCGTGCGAGTGGCGGTACTGCGCCGCCGACTTCTTCACGCGGTTGCGCAGGAACAGGATGGTCGCCAGCACCAGCCCCGCCGTGGCCAGATAACCCGCCACGTGCACCGTCCAGTCTATGGCGGGCCCCGACGCCATCTCGGCGAGGAAGAACATGATGAGCACCAGCATGGTGACGTAGCTGAGCATGAGGGCAAGGTGGGTCACCCACGGTCCCTTGTGCTCGCACTTGCTGTACCTCATCTGCGTGAAGAAGTGCGTCGGCAGCATCCAGAGACTGGAGATGTAGCTGCCCATCGAGAACGGCAGCTCCTTGTCACGGCCCATGGTGAACCACCACATGCGGGCCGCGTTGCTGAGCAGGAACGCCAGGAGCACCCCGGCGAGGATCCAGTCGAAGATGTGGATGCTGGCGCTGGGCAGGAAGGCGTTCGGCCCGTCGTAGTCGTTGATGTTCCCCTGCGACATGCCGAACAGCGTGAAGCCGATGGCGGTGAGGATCGCGACCAGCACGATGGCGCCGAACTCCCAGCGCCACGACCGGTAGAACAGGCGCGAGATGCCCGTCCAGTCGTACTTCGAGGTGAGCCAGCGGCGCAGGCTCATCATCGTCTCGCCGGGCTCGGCGTCACGAGGGCACTGGTCCGAGCACTCGCCGCAGTAGTAGCACAGCCAGGGGTCCAGCTGCCCCTTGAGCTTGTCCTCGAGGCCCATCTGCAGAAAACGCATGGGCTTGCGCGGGAACACGTACGGGTCGGCGGAGAAGGGGCAGGTCGCGGAGCAGTTGCCGCAGTGGTAGCAGTTCATGACGTCCTCGGCCCCGTAGGGCTCGAGCTCTTCGATCAGCTTGGGATTGACCCGTGTCGCCATGTCTCCCTCCTACGAGACCGCTACAAGGCTCTTGGCGCGGGCCTCGATGTCCGTGAGCGTGAGGCTGCCGAGACTCTGGAGACCTCGTCCGGTGATGGCGCCCTCGAGCACCTTCGCCGCCACGGCCGAGGCCTGGGCCACGGTGTCGGGGATGTCCTTGGGGCCCTGACAGACGCCGGCGACGTAGACTCCGCCGCGCTCGGTCCCCGTGGGATCGCCGTTGTAGTCGGCCTCGGTGAACCACCCGTAGGTGTCGCGAGGGATCGCGAGCATGGCGGCCAGCTCGTCGGAACGCGCCGCCGGCACGAGGCCGACCGCCAGCAGCACCATGTCGACGGGGAACTCCATCAGCGTGTCGCTGAGGATGTCCTCTCCCTTCACGTACATCTGCCCGTCACGCTCAGTGACCGAGGCCGACCGGCCGCGCACGATGAAGGTGCCCTCCTCCGCGATGCGCTCGAAGAACGCCTCGTAGCCTTTGCCGAACGCGCGCATGTCGATGTAGAACTCGTAGCACCGCGCGTCCGGCAGCTTCTCCCTCACGAGGTGCGCGAACTTCAGCGAGTACATGCAGCACACGCGGGAGCAGTAGGCGTTGTAGTTGGCGTCCCGCGAGCCCACGCAGTGGATGATGGCCACGCTCTTCGGTGAGGGACCGGCGGGATCGAAGGCCCACACGTCCGCCTTCTTGCGCTTGTCGTGCTGCAGCGTCTTCGTCACGATGCGTCCGCCCGTAGGACCCGACGCGTTCGTCAGACGCTCGAACTCGAGAGCCGTCAGCACGTTGGGGTGCACCCCGTAGCCGTACCTCTCCAGCCTTCCGGCATCGAGGGTCTCGTAGCCTGTGGCCACGATGACGCTGCCGACCTCGACCTGCAGCACGTCCCCGTGGGCGTCGAGGTCGATGCAGTCCTTCGGGCACTTCTTCCTGCACGCCCCGCACTTCTGGCCGTTCGTCTGCACGTAGGTGCAGGACGTCTCGTCGACGAGGTAGGCGTTGGGGACGGCCTGCGGGAAGGGGATGTAGACCGACTTGCGGTCCGCGATGCCGGCGTCGAACTCGCTGGGCACGCGGACGGGACACACCTCGCTGCACACGCCGCAGGCCACGCACGCCGCCTCGTCCACGCGACGGGCGTGCCGCAGGATGGTCGCCTTGAAGGCCCCCGGCACACCGGACACCGACTCGACCTCGGAGTACGTCAGGAGGTCGATCATCTCGTGCTGTCCCACCGACACCATCTTCGGGGTGAGGATGCAGGCGGCGCAGTCGAGCGTGGGGAACGTCTTGTCGAACATCGCCATGTGGCCGCCGATGGTGCCGGAGCGCTCGACGAGGTACACCCGCTTGCCGCCGTCGGCGATCTCCAGCGCCGCCTGGATACCCGCGATACCGCCGCCGATGACGAGGGCCGCGGGGTTCCACTTCGTGTCTTTCGGCTGGGCGGCGAGCGTGAACGGCACGCCGAACACCGCGCACGCGAGGATGGCCTTGGCCCTGTCCGTGGCCGGCTCGCCGCCGACGCCGTGCTCCCGGAAGGAGGCGAGCCTCACCTCGTCGGGCTCGCCGCCCGCGAGCGCCATCGCCCTCGTGAAGGCGGGCTTGAAGAAGCCGGGCGAGTCCCCGGCGATGACCAGGCGCTCGAGGCGCTCCGAGGCGATCTCGTTCGCGAGCGCCTCGGGGTCCAGCCGGGGCATCACGCCCAGGGACCGCACCAGCTCCACCTGGGGAAGGTTGGCCGCATAGTGGGCCACCGACTCGAGATTGACGCCGTCACCGGCGACCTCGCCGGCCCGGCACACGTAGACACCGATCCTCATCTGGCCCTCCGTGACCGCGTCCGTCCGCGACTGTCGTCGCACCGACCTCGCGCTGCCCGGGCATCTTGTGAAATGCCCCACATGACATACTAGGTCTACCTGAGCCTGAATCAATGAGGTCTTGTAGAAGATAGGGTTATCACCCTAGATGCACCCCGTCGGCGTGGCACCCACGCAGGCGGCGGCTGCCGCGGCGCTCCCTCATCCACCGCCGTCCCTGACGTTGTCAGACCTCGAACGAGTGCTATCGTGGAAGCCGCGGCGGCGCGGCGCGGCCTCAGGTGAATCTTCTAGCCGCGCTCAAGCGCTTCGGACTGCACCGTGAGGCGGGGGTGAACATGGGGCTGCAATCGACACTCCGCTATCTGGACCCTTTCCACGATCGGGGAGCTCCGCAGCGGATCTCCTCGGACGAACGGTCCACCCTGCGGATGGTCAACCAGAAGGTCGCCGCCAAGCAGTCGCTCAACGACGTGGCGGACTTCCTCTTCGAACGCACCCGCTCCATCATCCCGTGCGACCGGATAGGGCTGGCCTTCGTGGACGAGAGCGGCGAGCGCGTGATCGCCCACTACGCACGCGCCACGTACCAGCCGCTCCTGCTCACCCGCGGGTACACCGCCGACCTGCGCGGGACGTCGCTGGAGCGCGTCATCAAGAGCGCCGAGCCGCGGATCATCGACGACCTCGCGCTCCACGCCGAGAACCACCCGGCCAGCCACTCGTCCCACCTGCTGGTCAGGGAAGGCGTGCGCTCGAGTCTCACCTGCCCCTTGATCGTGGAGGGCAGGGTCCTCGGCTTCATGTTCAGGGATTCGCGCCGCCCCAAGGGGTTCACGGCGCACCACGTACAGCTCGAGGTCGCCATCTCGGAGCGCCTGAGCCAGGCGGTCGAGAAGGCGTGGCAGATCGAACAGCTGACCGACGCCAACCGCGCCTACCTGGAGATGCTGGCCTTCGTCAGCCACGAGATCAAGAACCCGATCGCGTCCCTGGTGACCGACGCGCGCCTCCTCTCGCAGGGCTATCTCGGCGAGCTGGAGCCCGGGCAGGCGGCCAAGATCGACCGCATGGTCGGCAAGGGGGAGTACCTCCTCGCCCTCGTGCAGGACTACCTGGACCTGGCGCGCATCGACGGCGGCGGGCTCACGCTCGCCAGGCGCCACGATGTGGACGTGCTCGCAGAGGTCGTCGCACCGTCGCTCGACCTCGTGCGCTCCGACATGGAGCGACGCGGCGTGCGGCTGGAGCTCGATCTGCCCCAGGAGACCGTGACGGCCGAGTGCGACCCCGGCCTTCTGCGCATCGTCGTGGCCAACCTCCTCAGCAACGCGGTCAAGTACGGCGACGAGGGCGGTCTCGTCCGCGTGCGCGTGCTCAGAGAGTCCTCCCGGCTCGAGGTGTCCGTGTGGAACCAGGGACAGGGCTTCGCTTCCGAGGACCGCGGCAAGCTCTTCCAGCGGTTCTCCCGCCTGCGTACTCGCGGCGAGGCGAGGCGCGGGACCGGGGTAGGCCTCTACAGCGCGTGGCGCATCACGAAGCTCCACAACGGCCGCATCCGGGCACGGTCCGAGCCGGGCTCCTGGGCGGAGTTCGCCTTCGAGTTGCCGCAACCGCTGGACCTCCCCGGTTCGTGAGCGGGACGCGTCGGAGCCACGGGGTGGCGCATGGGAGCGACGGCCTGACGGTGGCGCGGAGACGGAGCGCGGGCCGGGCGGAGGAGACGTCCCGTTTCCGCCGCCCCATGATGCTGCGCGTACTCGGGGCGAACATGCTGCTCGCCGCCGCGGTCGCCACGGGGACCGCACTCGTCGTCTCGGCGTCGGGCAGTCATGTCCTGCTGCTTCTCGGGCTGCTCGCCGCCGCGGTGCTGGCCGCCGTCCTCGTGAACCTGGCCCTCGTCGGACCGGCCGGTGCGCTGCTCGAGGATCTGGCGCGCGCGATGAGCGGGATGCACCGCGGCGAGATGGGGTGCCGGGTCAAGGACGACTGGAAGGACCAGGACCTGCGACGGCTCTCGGAGTCGTTCAACGAGATGTGCCGGCGCCTGGGCGACGAGTCGCTGCGGTACGCCGGCAGGCAGCTGGGGAGCGTCGAGGAGGAGCGCCGTCGCATCGGCAGGGAGCTGCACGACGAGACGAGCCAGACGCTGACGGCGACGCTGGTCCGCCTGGACCTCTGCGACAAGGCGCTCCAGGACCACGATGCCGCCGAAGCACACCGCCAGGTCGTGACGTGCAAGGAGCTCCTCAGCCACACCATCGAGGAGATCAAGCTGATCGTGTACGACCTGCGGCCCGTGATGCTGGACGACTTCGGTCTCGTGCCCACGCTTCGCTGGTACATCCAGTCGCACGTGCAAGGACTCGGCCCCGAGGTGGTCACCGACTTCGACGACACCCGCGTGCGCCTGCCCGAGGACCTCGAGACGGCCCTGTACCGCATCACGCAGGAGACGCTCTCGAACACCGTCCGGCACTCTTCGGCGACGAAGGTCTTGGTGCGCCTCGTCGTCAGGTCCGGCTACGTGAGCCTCACGGTGATCGACAACGGGATAGGATTCGACACCGATGCCGCCCTTCACGGAGGCGCTCTGGCCGGGGTGGGTCTGGCGTCCGTACGCGAACGCGTCGAGCTGCTGGGAGGCACCCTGAACGTGGAATCGGCAATCGGGCGAGGCACCCGCGTGTATGTCGTGGTGCCCGTCCCCGAAGGCGAGACAAGCGAGGAACGGCCGTGAGCCGCGACCAGTCCGCTCCCATCCGCGTCCTGCTCGTGGACGACCACGCGATCCTGCGGGAGGGCGTGCACGCCCTGCTGGCACGCGAGCCCGACATCCGCGTGGTCGGCGAAGCCGGCGACGGCCAGGAGGCCCTGGACCTCGTGGACGAGCTCGAGCCCGACGTCGTGATCATGGACATCGTGATGCCGCGCATGAGCGGCCTCGAGGCCACCCGCCTGCTCAAGGAGCGGCACCCCGAGGTACGCACGCTCATCCTGAGCATGTACGACGATCAGGAGTACGTGGTCCAGATCATCCAGGCGGGCGCCCGCGGCTACGTGCTCAAGCGTGTCGTCACCGAAGACCTCGTCCACGCCATCCGTGCCGTCCACGGCGGCGGCTCCTTCCTCTACCCCCCGATCGCCGCGACGCTGATCGGCGACTACCTGCGCGTCACCGGCAACGAGCAGCCCGACGACGCCGGCGAGCCGCTCAGCGCACGCGAGCGCGAGGTCCTCAGGCTGATCGCCGAAGGCAACAACAACAACAAGGTGGCGGAACTGCTGGGGCTGAGCCGCAAGACGGTCGACACCCACCGCGCCAACGCCATGCGCAAGCTCGACCTCCACGACGTGACGGAAGTCGTCAAGTACGCGCTGCGCACAGGCCTCATCACGCTCGAGTGACGCCCCACGGCAGACGCCTGTGACCCGGGGGGACCGCGAGGCGGCGGCCGGGAGCCCTTCGTCCCGGCCGCCGCCTCGTTCCGGACCGCGTGCGCGACCCGCGCCGCGTCAGGCCGCCTCGGCCTCCGGCGGCCGCGTGAACCCGTCGACGATGCGCAGCAGGCCGTAGACGATCAGGTACAGGCCGACCAGCCACAGGATCGCGAGCGCGCCGCTCACGGGGTACACGAAGAAGACGATGCCGATCACGATCGACAGCACGCCGAGGATCAGTAGCCACACGCGCTTGCCGCCTTTGAGGCCGCTGGCGAAGGCGCCGATGATGTCGCTGACCCCGGTGACGATCGCCCAGGCGCCGAGGATGTAGAGCAGCGCCAGCGCCGTCATGCCCGGCCAGGCGATGGCGATGATGCCGACGATGATCCCGAGGATGCCGGTGAAGACCGCCCAGCCGCGCCCCTCCGCGTGCCCGATGAGCCCGGCCGCGGCGAGAGCGACGCCGTAGACGATCAGGAAGATGCCGAGCAGCAGGAGCACGGTCGCCAGACTGAGCCCCGGCTCGACGAGGAAGAGGACTCCGAGGACGATCATGAGGAGTCCGGTGATGATCGAGAGCGCCATCCACGCGCCTCTGCTGTGCATTGGTCCCTCCTTGTAGGTTTGCACTACCCCCGCCGTACTCTACCCGAGCGCGACGCACGCCGCCCTCACGCCGTATACTCCCGCCATGGCTGAACTGAACGGACTCCAGCAGCGGCTCCGCCGCCTCGCCGAGGAGCGCGACGCCGTCATCCTCGCGCACAACTACCAGCGTCCCGAGGTCCAGGACGCGGCCGACCACACCGGCGATTCCCTCGAGCTCTCGCGCATCGCCGCCAGGGACCCGCGCAGCGTCATCCTGTTCTGCGGCGTGCACTTCATGGCCGAGACGGCCTACATCCTCGCGCCGCAGAAGACGGTGCTCATGCCCGACAAGCGCGCCGGCTGCCCGATGGCCGACATGGCCACGGCGCACGGGGTGCGCGAGCTCAAGAAGCAGCACCCCGACGCCGTGGTCGTCTCGTACGTCAACACGTCGGCCGACATCAAGGCCGAGACCGACGTGTGCTGCACCAGCGCCAACGCCGTGAAGATCGTGGAGCAGTTCCCCAGGGACCAGAAGATCATCTTCGTGCCCGACAGGAACCTCGGCGACTACGTGGCGCGGCAGACCGGCCGCGAAGACACGATGATCCTGTGGCAGGGCTGGTGCCACGTGCACGACGACTTCCGCGCCGCCGAGATCCGCGAGATCCAGGCGCGGAACCCCGACGCCGTGCTCATGGCGCACCCGGAGAGCCGCCGCGAGGTGCTCGACATCGCCGACGTCGTCACGAGCACGTCCGGCATGCTGCGGTACCCGGGCACGAGCGACGCGAAGACGTTCATCGTCGCGACCGAGACAGGCCTGCTGTACCGGCTCGGCATCCTCTACCCGGACAGGAAGTTCATCCCGGCGTCGCCGCACGCCGTCTGCCCCAACATGAAGCGGACCACGCTCGAGAAGGCCGTCGCGACGCTCGACGACGAGTGGGACGACGTGCTCGACCACGAGGTCACCGTGGCGCCGCGCATCCGCGAGGCGGCGCTGCGCGCCGTCGAGCGCATGCTCGACGTGGGCTGAGGCCGGGGGCGGCTGCGCCCACCCTGCCGGCCCGTCAGCGAGACGCCAGCAGCTCCGAGACCGTGACGAACCCGTAGCCCTTCGCGGCGAGCGCCTCCAGGATAAGCGGCAACGCTCGCCGCGACGCCGCCCGGCCCTCGCCCCACGGGTGCAGCAGGATGATGGCGCCGGGGCGCACGTTGGCGACCACGTAGTCGGTCATCGCCTGCGCGTCGCCGGCGAGACTGCCCATCGAGTCCGGCTCGAGGTCCCAGGTGACGCTCGTGCGGTCGTGCGTCGCCAGGTAGTACGGCTCCGAGACGAGCTTCTTGCAGTAGGGGGGCCGGAAGAAGATCTCACCCGTGAAGCCGGCCGCCGTGATCAGCGCGTCCGTCCGTTCCACCTCGCTCGCGACCGCGTCGACGCTCACGCCCACGAGGCGGCGGTGCGTGAACGAGTGGTTGCCGATCTCCTCGCCGGCGGCGACCAGCGCTTCCAGCGCCGCCGGATCCCTCTGCGCGACACGGCCGATCACGAAGAACGTGCCCTTCGCGTCGTGCGCTGCGAGGTCGGCGAGGACCTCGTCGACGTACCGCGCGTCCGGGCCGTCGTCGAAGGTGAGAGCCACCGCCTGTCGCTGCGTGTCGGCGTGCGACACGAGCATCCCGGCCACCTGCACGGTCCGGGAGTTCATGAGCCAGTACGACGACGCGGCCACGACGGCGAGTGCCACGAAGACCATGACGGCGATGCGAAGGGCGGCCCACCACGGCGTCTTCGCGCGGCCGCGGACGAGCCGCCACGCCAGCGCGAGCACGGCGGCGAGCACCGCCACGGCGCCGGCGAACGAGATGAGATCCAGGTTGACCACCGCCGGAGTCTACAGCGCGTATGCTTGGCGCATGTCCGGCGCGCCCCGCAGCATCCCCCGGTTCCCGCCCGCGCTGAGCGGCTACGCCGCGCGCGCCGCCACGGAGGAAGACGCCGCAGGCCTCTCCGCCTGCGCCCGGGCCGCCTACGCCAAGTACGTCGAACGGAACGGGCTCGTCCCGGTGCCGATGCGCCAGGACTACGCCGAGGTCGTGCGCGACTGGCAGGTCACCGTGGTGGAGCACGCCGGCGAGGTAGCCGCGCTCATCGTCATGGGGCCGGCCGACGAAGGCTTCCTGCTCGACAACGTGGCGGTGGCGCCCGCCCACCAGGGCGGAGGTCTGGGCCGGGCGCTGCTCGCCTACGCCGAGGAGGAGGCCGTGCGCCAGGGCTTCGACTCGATCTACCTGTACGCGCAGGAAGTCATGAGCGAGAACATCGCCCTCTACGAGCACCTCGGCTACGTGGAGTACGCGCGGCGCCGCGAGCACGGCCTGCCGCGCGTGTACCTGCGCAAGCAACTGGCGCCGGCCGGCTGACGCCGCGGCGCCGGCGCCGGCCTCCCCGCCGCCGGGCGAGCCCGGGCGCCGCTCCATCGACACCGCGGCTCGTCCGCGGCTGTAGACTGGTCAACCGCAGCCACCCGGCCAGTGCGCCACAGAGAGAGGAAGCCCATGTGCGTCGACGCGCCCGCCCCGAACCCGCTCCCGCTCGACTGGGACACGGCGGCCACAGCTGAGCGCCGGCGGCGGTTCCTGGCCCCGGCGTTGGCGACGTTCGTCGCCTACGACGAGCCCGTCGTGTGGCAGCGGGGCCGCGGCCAGTACGTGTGGGACAACGCCGGCAGGCGCTACCTCGACTGCATGGCGCAGAACGTGTGCATCAGCGTCGGCCACGCGCACCCCGGCGTGCTCGCGGCGGTGCAGGCGCAGATGGAGGACATCCCGCACGTCACGACGGCGTACCACCACCCGCAGCCGGGGCACTTCGCGGAGGAGCTGGTGGCGAAGCTGCCGGCGAGCGAGGACTGGGTCGTGCACTTCGTCAACAGCGGCGCGGAGGCCGTGGACCTCGCGGTCCTCATGGCTCGCGCCGCCACGCAGCACTACGAAGTGCTGACGCTGCGCGACGCCTACCACGGCATGCACTACGGCGCCCAGACGGCGACGGGCATCGGGCAGGCGCGGCAGCTCGTGCCGCCTGCCCCCGGCTACGTGCAGGTGATGGCGCCGCACCCGTACCGCGGCCCGCTCGGTCCGGAGGCCGCGCCCTACCTGGCCGAGCTCGACCGCGTGCTGCACACGAACACATCCGGCGCCGTGGCCGGCCTCATCGCGGAGCCCATCCAGGGGTACGGCGGCATCGTCGAGATGCCGGCCGGCTGGCTCAAGGGCGCCGCCGAACAGGTGCGCGCGGCCGGCGGCCTGCTGATCGTGGACGAGGTGCAGGCCGGCTTCGCACGCACCGGCGACCACTTCTGGGGCTTCGAGGCCCACGACGTGGTGCCCGACGTGATCGTCGTGTCCAAGGGCATCGGGAACGGGTTCCCGATCGCGGCCGTGATGGCCCGCCGCGAGGTGGCCGAGGGCATGGCCTCGCGGATGTTCTTCAACACCTACGGCTCGAACCCGATGAGCTGCGC
Source organism: uncultured Thermoleophilia bacterium (assembly GCA_903921965.1). Next base: position 16,126 of record CAIXSE010000411.1, read on the forward strand.
GGCCGGTCGCGCCGTGCTGCGCGCCATCGACGAGGAGGGCCTGCAGGCCAACGCGGCGGCCGTGGGCGGCCAGATCCTCGCCGGCCTGCGCGAGCTGCAGGGCCGCTACGAACAGCTCGGCGACGTGCGCGGCCGCGGCCTGCTGATCGGCGCCGAGGTCGTGCGCGACGCCGACACCCGCGCGGCCGAC
>CAIXSE010000412.1 GCA_903921965.1 uncultured Thermoleophilia bacterium
CGGCAGCGCTACGCGGACTGGCTGGCCACCACCGAGTCCTTCGTCCTCGTGGCCAGGCGCGGCGACCGCCTCGTGGGGTACTTCATGGTGGCGGTCGCCGAGGGCGACGAGACGTTCGCGACCGGCGAGCGCCTCGCCGAGCTGGAATCGCTGGTCGTGCTCCACGAGGAGCGCGGCAACGCCATCGGCGAGCGGCTCTTCCAGACCGGCATGCGCCGCCTGGAAGAGCTCGGCGTCGACGACGTCATCAGCGGCGTGCTGCACGGCAACGCCTTCGCCCGCCGCTTCCACGAGCGTCACGGCTTCGTCCCGTTCGTGGACTTCCTGTACGCAAAGCGCGACGACATCCAGGCGGCCGGGAAGGAGCAGACGTGAACGAGGCGGAGACGACGCGGGAGCCGGGCGACGACGGGCGCCCGCGCTACGTGAGCGTGATCGGCGCGAGCCGCGCGGACGGTGCGCTCACGGCGAAGGCGGAGGAACTCGGGGAGCTGCTCGCGGCCGCCGGCTTCACCGTGGTGTGCGGCGGCCGCGAGGGCGTCATGGAAGCCGTCGCACGCGGCGTGAAGCGCAGGGGCGGCGTCTCGATCGGCATCCTGCCGGAGGCCGACCGCCACCGCGCCGCCCCCGACCTCTCGTACACCATCTGCACCGGCATCGGCCACGCCCGCAACCTCAGTGTGGTGGCGAGCGGCGACGTCGTGATCGCCGTAGGTGGCGCCTGGGGCACGCTGAGCGAGATCGGCCTGGCACGGAGCCTCGGGCGCACGGTCGTCATGCTCGACACCTGGAACGTCGAGCCGCCCGGAGGCGGCGCCCCCGACGGCGTTCATCGGGCGGCGACGCCCGCCGAGGCCGTCGCGCTCGCGCTCGCGGCGCCCGCCTGAGCGCCGCCGGCGCGAACGTAACCCTTCCCGGCCCCTTCGAGGGCCTCGCCGGCCACGTCCTGCTGCTACAGTACTTGGTACATCGTTGGACGGGCTCGAAGGAGCCGCAGCATGGCAGGAGAACCTCACATCCTCGGCCCGGTAGCGGCGAAGCTGTCCCGGCCGCTCTGCGCCGGAGCGGTCCTGCGCCCCGACACCGTCGCCGCCTTCGCGGATGGGCTCCGCCGCCGCCTGACGATCGTCTGCGCCCCCGCCGGCTACGGCAAGTCCACGACAGCGGCGGCGGCGGCCGAGCGCCTCGCCATCCCCTGCGTCTGGTACAAGCTCGACCTCCTCGACCGGGACCCCGTCGTGTTCCTGGCCTCGCTCACCGAGGCCCTGCGCAGCCGCGCTCCGGCACTCGGTGAGCCCATCCGTGAGCGCCTTCGCTCGTCCGATGGGGAGCCTCTCTCGCTGCCGCTCCTGCAGGCCATGTTCGTGCGCGAGTGCGAGACCCACCTCCGGGGCGAGGACGTCCACGTCATCCTCGACGACTTCCACGAGGCCGCGGAATCGAGAGCCACCAGGTCGGCACTCGACTACCTCCTCGCCAACCTCCCCCCGGGGGTGCGTTTCGCCGTCGTGAGCAGGTACGACCCGGCGCTGCACCTCGCCAAGCTCCGGCTCGACGACCAGGTGTGCGTGCTGGACACCGCCGCACTGCGCTTCACGCCCGAACAGGCCGTCGCCGTCCTTGAAGAGCGGACCGGCGCCCATCCCGACCCCGGCCTCGTGCGTCACCTGGTCGATCTCTCCGAGGGGTGGCCGGCGAGTATCGTCCTCGCAGGCCTGGTGCTCGACTGGGATGCGCCGGACCTGCTCGAGGCAGCTCTGGTGGACCCGCGCCTCAAGCAGGACATCTACTCCTACCTCGCGGAGCAGGTATACGCAGGTGAAGACCGTCCGACCCGGGCGTTCCTGAAGCGCACCTGCTGCCTCGAGCACCTCACCGTGGACCTTGCCGGACGCGTCGGTCGCACACGGACTGCCGCGAAGAGACTCTCGCACCTCGCGACGAACAGTGTCTTCACGTTCGCCACGACAGGGGAGGGAGGCTATCGCTACCACAACCTGTTCCGGGATTTCCTCCGTCAGAAGTTCGTTCAGGACGAGGGCGAGGCGGCCTTCCGCCGGCTCCACGTCGAGACCGCCGAGGTCCTCGAGGAGGCCGGTGAAGCCGAGCTGGCCATCGAGCTGTTCCTCGACGCGAACGAGCCGCACGAAGCCCTCCGCGTGATCGCCTCCGCCGGGGAGGCGATGCTGGCCGACGTACCCTCCGACCGGCTCGCCTCCTGGCTCGACCGGCTTCCGCCGGACCTGCGGGCCGGCGAGCCGTGGCCGCTGCTCTTGCAGGCGCAGCTGGCGTGTCGCGAAGCCGACTACGGGCGCGCGCTCACCCGCATCGAGGCGGCAGAGCATCTCTTCCGCGCCGCACTCGACGAGACGGGCCTCTACGAGGCTCTCTCGATGCGCGAGAGCGCGTTGTTCTGGCGGGGCGACACCGCCGCAGCGATGGAGGCGTGCCAGGAGGCTCTCCGCCGCGCGGGCACCGACGCCCAGCGCGTCCACTCGCTGCTCAGCCTAGGCTCCGCGGCGGTCGAAGCGCGCGACTGGGCGCTCGCCGACGACGCCTTCGCCCGCGCAGACTGTCTGGCTCTGACGGCCGCTTCGCGCGAACGGCCACGCGCACAGGCGCTCCGGGCTCACGCA
>CAIXSE010000413.1 GCA_903921965.1 uncultured Thermoleophilia bacterium
CCGGCTCGGGGAACTGGTAGTCGATGAACTGGTCCTCGGTCTCGGCGTTCTGCGCGCCGGTGCCGGCGAAGTGCAGGGTCTCGTCGCTGAGGATGGCGGCCTGGATGAGCGTCTTGGGGATGTTCTGCGTGCCCCAGGCGTCGACGCTCGAGCGCACCGGGATGCGCAGGCCCTCGCTGAGCGACGGGTTGAAGTAGCGGAAGTTCTCGAGGGCCTCGGCGCGCGGCATGCCGAAGTACGAGAACTGCCACTGGTGCACGCCGGGGCCGCCGAGGCCCTGCATGCCGAGCAGGATGCACTCGAGGCGGCCGGGCTCGTGCGAGTACGGGCCGCGCACCATGGAGCCGCCGAAGTAGTGGAGGATCGAGGTGCACTGCCTGGCGAACTCGCGCGCCAGCGCCTTGATGGTCCACTCGGGGATGGCCGTCTTCTTCGCGGCCCACTCCGGGGTCTTGGGCACGCCGTCCTCGTCGCCGAGCACGTAGGCGGCGACCTTGTCCATGCCCACGGCGTGGGACGCCACGTACTCCTTGTCCCACGTGTCTTCCTTCAGCCACACGTAGATGATGGCGAGCTGCAGGGCGGCGTCGGTGTTGGGCAGGATGGGGATCCACTTGTCGGCGTGGACCGCGGCGCCGAAGTTGAGCTCGGGGCAGATGTAGACCTGCTTGATGCCCACCTTCGTGAAGAAGTACGAGATGTTGGTGGCGTTCTGGCCGGTGAAGCCCCACGGCGTGGTCTCGTCGTCGCAGCCCCACTTGAGGACGAGGTCGCAGTGCTCGACGACGTCCTTGAGGATGTTGAGCTGGGGGGCCATCATGCCCTGGAAGCCGTGGCCCCACACGTGCTTGGAGCCCCAGTACCAGCCTTCCCAGCTGTCCGGCTGGCGCACCTGCAGGGTGAAGCCGCCCATGGCGTCCATGAGCCGGCCGTTGTGGCCGTGCGGCGTGTGGATGGTCTTGCTCTCGCCGTGGCCGTCGGCCTGCAGCAGGATGGCGTTCAGGCCGTACTGCTTCTCGATCCGCCTGATCTCGCTGACGATGATGTCGGTGGCCTCGTCCCACGAGATGCGCACGTACTTGCTCTTGCCGCGGTTCTGCGGGTTCCGCTCGCCGTTCGGGTCCCAGTCCACGCGCTTGAGCGGGTACTTGATGCGGTTGGGGGAGTAGGTGCGCTTCTTGTAGGCCGTCATGTAGGGCGCCGGGCGCGACTTGAGGCCGGGCTCCAGCGTGTGGCCGTTGCGCTCGAGCTTCCACGGCCTGAAGCTCTCGCCGTCGTACTTCCAGTCGTACTGGAACGGACGGATGCGGACGATCTTGCCGTCCTTGACGTCCACCAGCACCTCGCCCGTGCCGCCGAGCAGGCCGCCCTGCGAGAGGGCCTTGATGACGGTCTTGTCGGGCGTCACGTCCACGTTCTTGCGCTGGTCCTCACTCATCTCACTCGCTGTCCTTTCGCCATTGTCGATGCCCCCCTGATGGGCTCAGACGGATGATGGTGAAGCAGGCCGGGGTGGATTCCAGCCGAGATAGGCGGAGAGCGCGGCGGCCGTGTCCCTCACGGCCCGGGCGCAGAGCTCGCGCTCCTCGGGGCCGAACCGCCCCGAGGGCACGGCGACCGACAGCGCCGCGACGATGGTGCCGAGCTGGTCGCGCACCGGCGAGCCCACCGCGCAGACGCTCTCGAAGAGCCCCTCCACGTCGAAGGCGGTGTCGTCGCGGACGACGGCGTCCAGCTCCTGCGCGAGGGCCTCCGGGTCGGTCACGGTGTAGGGCGTGTGCTTGGGCCGCGGTCGCGCGAGGACCTCGGCGCGCTGCTCCGGCGGCGCGAAGGCGGTGAAGATCTTGCCGTGCACGGCGGCCAGGTCGCCGATGATGCGGCCCGGCGCGATCTCGCGCTGGAAGGGCCGTTCGGAGTCGATGATGGCGGCGCAGACGGGGACGCCGTCCACCGGGATCGCCAGCGTGACCGATTCGCCCGTCGTCTCGACGAGCTCCTCGAGGAACGGGCGCGCCAGCTCGACGAAGTCCGAGTTGTCCTCGGCCACGTAGCTCATGGCGATGGCCGCCGGGCCGAGGTGGTAGGTGTTGGTGACGGCGTCGCGGACGAGGAAGTCCGCCGCCTCCAGCGTCCGCACCATGCGGTAGGCGGTCATGCGCAGCAGGCCGGTGCGCGCGGCGATCTCGTCGATGGTCCACTCGCGGTGCTCCACGTCGTAGAGCGAGAGGATGGAGAGGCCGCGCGCGAGCGCGCGCACGGTGAGCGGGTCCTGCTCGGGCGCTGTGCGGTCGCGCCGACCGCCGGGCGGTGCTGCCTTGGCCGTGCTCGCCATGTCGTCCCCCATCCGACCCTTGCGCGTGAAAACGCTGTCGGAGTACCATGAGCCAGGAAGTCAGATGATATCGCCGTTGCTATCAGACGATATCAGCGTTTGTACGCAATGCAAGACGTCTGACGCGAAGTGCGGCCCGCCCGCACATCAGGTCGGCCGCGATGGAGCTCGGTGGGGGAGGTCCCTGGATGGCTGAGCAGGTGTTCACCAACCTGACGAACAACGGTCCCGTGACCGTGTACGTCACCGACGGCGTCGTGACCCGGGTGCGCCCGCTGGTCGCCGACGAGTCCGAGTTCAAGCCCTGGGTGATCG
>CAIXSE010000414.1 GCA_903921965.1 uncultured Thermoleophilia bacterium
ATCGAGAGCAGGCACGGCCGCCGCTCCAGGGAGCTGAAGCCGCTGTGAAGCTCGACCGCGCCCAGATCGAACAGCTGTTGCCCCACCGTCCGCCGTTCCTGCTGGTCGACGAGGTCGTGGAGGGCGAGCCGGGCGTGCGCTGCGTAGCGCTCCGCACGCTCAGGGACGACGACTTCTGGTTCGCCGGGCACTTCCCGGGGAACCCGGTGATGCCCGGCGTGCTCATCGTCGAGGCGCTCGCCCAGGCAGCCACCATCGCCGCGGCCAGCGCCGCGCTCGAGGGCGACGCCGGCGCTGCCCAGTCCGCCGCCGACCCGGCGGCCGGCGGCATGGCCGGCAAGATCGGCCTGTTCGCCGGCATCGACAAGGTGCGCTTCAAGCGCGTCGTGAAGCCCGGCGACACCCTGCGCCTGGAGGCCGAGATCGTCATGTTCCGCGGCCCGGTCGGCAAGGCCGCCGTCAAGGCCACGGTGGACGGCGACCTGGCGTGCCGCGGCGAGCTCATGTTCGCCGTCGTCGACGCCTCGGCCATCGCCGCCGGCGAGGCGAAGCTGTGATCGGCCTCCGCCGCGGCCTCGTGCGGGGCGCCCGCATGAGCGCGCTCGGCGTCTACGTGCCCGAGCGCATCATGACCAACGACGAGATCAGCACCTTCCTCGACACGTCCGACGAGTGGATCGCCTCGCGCACCGGCATCCGCGAGCGCCGCATCGCGGCCCCGGAGCAGGCGGCGAGCGACCTCGGCGAGGTCGCCGCCCGCCGCTGCCTCGAGTCGGGCGGCCTCGACCCGGCCGAGCTCGACCTCGTCATCGTCACCACCATCTCGCCCGACCACATCATGCCGGCCACGGCCTCGATCCTCGCCCACAAGATCGGCGCCACCAAGGCCGGCGCCTTCGACGTGCAGGCCGGCTGCACCGGCTTCGTGTACGGGCTCGCCATCGCCACGGCGTTCGTCTCGGCCAACATCTACACCAACGTCCTGGTCGTGGGCGCCGAGGTGCTCAGCAAGATGGTCGACTGGACCGACCGCAGCACCTGCGTGCTCTTCGGCGACGGCGCCGGCGCGGTGCTGGTGCAGCCCACCGACAACGGCAGCATCTTCAGCTTCGACCTCGGCAACGACGGCAGCGGAGCCCCCAACCTGCTCGTGCCGGCCGGCGCCAGCCGCATGCCGGCGACCCACGAGACGGTCGACGCCCACCTGCACGCCATGCACATGACCGGCAGCGAGGTGTTCAAGTTCGCCACGCGCACCGTCGCCGAGTCGTGCAGCAAGGTCCTCGACGACGCCGGCATCACCGTCGAGGACGTCGACCTGTTCGTCCCGCACCAGGCCAACATCCGCATCATCGAATCGGCGTCGCGCCGACTCGGCATGCGCGAGGGCCAGGTGTTCGCCAACCTCGACCGGTACGGCAACACGTCGTGCGCCTCCATCCCGATCTGCTTGCACGAGGCCAGCGAGAGCGGCCGCCTGAAGAAGGGCGACACGCTGCTGCTGGCCGGCTTCGGCGCCGGGCTCACGTGGGGCTCCTGTCTGACCAAGTGGGAGCTCTGAGGGCGCCGCGGGGAGCGCTCGTCCACGTTTTCGGGTAAGCACGGTGACGCACACGTCGGCAACGTCCGGGAGGACGTCATGAAGAAGCTCGCACTCATGTTCCCAGGGCAGGGCTCGCAGTCGATCGGCATGGGCTGCGACCTCTGCGCGCAGTACCCGCAGATGCGGGAGACCTACGCCGACGCGTCGGACGTGCTCGAGTTCGACCTCGAGAGCATCTGCGCGGCGGGCCCGGCGGAGCGGCTCGCGCGCACGGACGTCACGCAGCCCGCCCTCCTGGCGAACTCCATCGGGATCTTCCGCATCCTCCGGGACGAGGGCCTGCGTTTCGACGCCGCCTTCGGCCACAGCCTGGGCGAGTACTCGGCCCTGGTCGCCACCGGCGCCCTGTCGTTCGAGGACGGGCTGCGGCTGGTGCGGCGGCGCGGGCAGGAGATGCTCGCCGCCTCCGAGCAGGACCCCGGCGGCATGGCGGCGGTCATCGGCCTTGACGACGACAGGGTCGAGGCCGTGTGCGCCTCCGTCGAGGGCGTCTGGCCGGCGAACTTCAACAGCCCCGGCCAGGTCGTGGTCAGCGGTGGTACGGCCGCGCTGGAGGAGTTCAGCGCGGCCGCCAAAGAGGCGGGCGCCCGCAAGGTGATCCCGCTGGTCGTGAGCGGCGCCTTCCACTCGCCGCTCATGGCGAGCGCCCAGGCGCCGCTGCGTGCCGAGCTCGAAGCCACGGAGTGGGGCACGCCAGACCCGGCCTTCTTCTCCGTGAGTGAGGCCGGGTTCGTCGACGGCGGCTTCGTCGAGGTGCTCTCCCGCCAGCTCGTCGCGCCGGTCCGCTTCACGCAGTCGACCCGAGCTCTCTACCAGAAGGGATATGATTCGTTCCTCGAGGTCGGGCCGGGCAGCGTGCTCAGCGGCCTCGTGCGGCGCATCACCCCCGAGGCGTCGGTGGCGAGGGCCTCCGACCTCGACTCCATCGGGGCGCTCCGCGACGACGCAGAGTACTGGGAGGTCGTGTGACCGTCGAGCTTGATCTGACAGGTGGGGTGGCGCTGGTGACCGGCGCCGGCCGCGGCATCGGCCGCGCCATCGCGCTGAGCCTCGCGGCCGCCGGCGCGGACGTGGCCGTCAACGACTTCGCCGACGAGGCGGCCTGTGCGGCCGTCGTCGGCGAGATCGAGGCCCTCGGGCGCAAGGGCCGTGTCGTCATGGCCGACGTCGCCGACGCCGACCAGGTGACGGCGATGGTCGAGAAGGCCGAGGCCGAGCTCGGGCCGCTCACCGTCGTGGTCAACAACGCCGGCATCACGCGCGACAACGTCGTGATGATGATGGACCCGGCCGAGTTCGACAGCGTCATCGCCACGCACCTGCGCGGCACCTTCCTCGTGAGCAAGGCGGCGGCGCGCAAGATGTTCCGCCGCCGGGCCGGCTGCATCATCAACCTCTCCAGCGTCGTCGGGCGCCGCGGCAACGCGGGCCAGGCCAACTACGCCGCCGCCAAGGCGGGCATCATCGGCCTCACCAAGTCGCTGGCCAAAGAGCTCGGCGCCCGCGGCGTGCGCGTC
>CAIXSE010000415.1 GCA_903921965.1 uncultured Thermoleophilia bacterium
AGCTCGAGATGATCTCGACGATCGCCTCGTCCCTGAAGGTCACCCGCCCCGCCTTGAGGCCGTTGGCCTCGACCTGCCGGGGGACGAGGTAGTTCTTCGCGATGTGCAGTTTCTCCTCGATGGTGTAGCCCGCCAGCGGGATGATCTCCATGCGGTCGCGCAGCGGTCCGGGGATCGTCTCGAGCTGGTTGGCCGTGGTGATGAACAGGACCTTGCTGAGATCGAACGGCAGGTCCATGTAGTGGTCGCGGAAGCTGAAGTTCTGCTCCGGGTCGAGCACCTCGAGCATGGCGCTGGACGGGTCGCCGCGCCAGTCGGCGCCCATCTTGTCGATCTCGTCGATCATGAACAGCGGGTTGTCGGTGCCGGCGTCGCGGATGGCGCGGATGATGATGCCGGGCATCGCCCCGACGTAGGTGCGCCGGTGCCCGCGGATCTCGGCCTCGTCGCGCACGCCGCCGACGCTGATGCGCTCGAACTTGCGGCCCATGGCCTCGGCGATGCTGTGGCCGAGGCTGGTCTTGCCGACGCCGGGCGGGCCGACGAAGCACAGGATGGGCCCGTGCAGGTCGGCCTTGAGCTTGCGCACCGCGAGGAACTCGAGGATGCGGTCCTTGACCTTCTCCAGGTCGTAGTGGTCGCGGTTGAGTACCTCCCGGGCGTGCGGCACATCGAGGTTGTCGTCGCTGCTCTTGTTCCAGGGCAGTGTGATGATCCAGTCGAGGTACGTGCGGATGACCGGGTACTCGGCGCTCTGCGGGCTGATGTTGCTCAGCCTGTCGAGCTCGCGGCGCGCCGCCTTGTCTGCTTCTTCGGGCAGGGCGAGCTCCTCGATCTTCTGGCGGAGCTCGCCGATCTCGGCCTCCTGCTCGTTGGTCTCGCCCAGTTCCTGCTGGATGGCACGCAGCTGCTGGCGCAGGAAGTACTCGCGCTGGCCCTTGTCGATCTCGCTGCGCACGTCGCTCTGGATCTTGGAGCCGAGCTCGAGCACGTCGAGCTCGCGCGTGAGGATCCCGATGAGGCTGCGCATGCGCTTCTCGACGTCGCTCTCCTCGAGCAGCGCCTGCTTGTCGTCGGCCTTGATGCGCATGGTGCTGGCGATGAGGAAGGCGAGCGGCCCCGGTTCTTCCACGTTGGCCGCGGCCATCTCGAGCTCTTCCGGCAGGTACGGCACCAGCGCGACGATCTTGCTGAACACGCTCAGCAGGCTCGCGCGCAGGGCGTCGGCCTCGCGGCTCCCGCTGACGACGTCCTCGACCTTGGTGATCTCGGCCGCCAGGTACGGCTCCTCCTGCGTGAACCTGTCGACGTGCACGCGCTGCAGACCCTGCACGAGGATGCGCATGGTGCCGTCGGGCAGCTTGATCATCTTGTGCGCCAGACCGACGGTGCCGATCGGGTAGAGGAGGTCCGGGCCCGGCACCTCCACCTCGGCGTCCTTGCTGGTGACGAGCGCGAGCAGGCGGTCGCCGGCGAGCACGTCGTCGATGAGCTTGATGCTGCGCTCCTGCCCGATGGTGAGCGGGATCATGGTGTCGGGGAAGACGACCGTGTCGCGCAGCGGCAGCACCGGCAGAGCGCCGGGGATCTCGTGCGCGGCGTTGTCCGCCTGGATCTCCTCGGGATCGCTCATCGGTCGCCACCTCCCGTCTGGATGTCGATCTTGCGGGCCCCTTCACGCTGGCTCAGCGTGAGCCGGACCTCGAGCACACCGGCCTCGTAGGTGGCGGTGGACACTTCGGGGTCAACGTCCACGAGCAGGCGCACGCGCCGCTCGAACGGGCCGTAGTCCATCTCCACCTGCTGGTAGGTGCGCCCCTCCCGGGTCGGGAAGACCCGCTCGCCGCGCACCACGATCTCGCGGCGGTCGACGAGGAGCTCGATGTCGTCCAGCGTCATGCCCGGCAGCTCGAAGCGGACGACGATCTCGCGCGTGTCCTCCTCGAAGAAGGCGTCGGCGGCGGGGTTGAAGCCGCGGCCCCCATACGACTGGCGGGCCGTCAGGGCGCACGACTCGTTGAAGGCGCGCAGCACCTCGTTGTGCATCTTCTCGAAATCCACGGGGTGACTCCTTGACCAGGCCCCGGCGACGTGACGGAGTGCCGGTACCGGGGCGCGTTCACGAGACTCGGCGCACACCTACCCGCTCGGGGCGCCGGCGTAACGGTGGGCGCGGCGCCGGCGGCGGGCGCCGCCGCCCGGCCGCGCCGGCGCGGCCGGGCG
>CAIXSE010000416.1 GCA_903921965.1 uncultured Thermoleophilia bacterium
GCCGGTCCAGCCAGTCGCGGTACTGCGCCCGGCGGCGCGCCCACGACGCCTCGTGGCTCCGCAGCGGCAGCTCGTGCCAGACCTCGCGGTGCCTCTCCATCAGCGAGCACCACAGGGGCGCGAGGGGGTCGAGGTCGGCGTCGCTGAACGGCCCGGGCGCCGACGGGGTCAGCGCCTCGATCGTCCAGTCCGCCGGGGCCGGGGACGTCGTCATCTCACTCAGGCCTCGGTCGCCTCCACCGGGTTCCGCAGCACCCCGATGCCCTCGACCTCCACCTCGGCCACGTCGCCGGGCTTCATCGTGATCTTGGGGTCGCGGAAGACGCCTACGCCGGCCGGCGTGCCGGTCAGGATGAGGTCGCCGGGCTGCAGGGTCAGCACGTGCGAGGTGAACGCGACGAGCTCGCGCACGCCGAAGATCAGCTGGCTCGTGCTGCCGTCCTGCAGCGTCTCACCGTTGAGGCGCTGGACGACGCGCAGGTCGCCGGCCTCGCCGAGCTCGGCGACCGGGACGACGCGCGGGCCGACCGGGCAGAAGCTGTCGTAGGTCTTGCCGCGGAACCACTGGCGGTCGCCGAACTGGGCGTCGCGGGCGCTGACGTCGTTGCCGCAGGTGTAGCCGTGGACGAAGTCCAGGGCGTCGTCGGCGGAGACCTTGTGGCACTCGCGACCGACGATCACGGTGAGCTCCGCCTCGGAGTCGACGTGGCCGATGCCGTCCGGCATGAGGATCGGGTCGCCATTGTTGCACAGCGCGGTGGAGAACTTGGCGAACAGGATGGGCGACGTGGGCAGGTCCTTCACGCCGCCCTCGACGGCGTGGTCCTTGTAGTTCAGGCCCACGCAGACGATCTTGGGCTCGGTGCGCCCGAAGCGCTCCTGCCACGTGGCACGCCAGTCGAACATCGCTTCTCCTCGGCTCGGGCGGGTGTGTGGTCGGGTCAGAGGTGGGGGACGGCGGGGGTCGTGGGGACCGGGGCCGGTGGGGCTGCGGCGGCCGTGGCCGGCCGGCGGCCGGTCCCGCTCGACGCGTCCCGGGCCAGCGCCTCGGCCACCAGTTCGACGGTGTGGCAGACGCGCTGGTCCATGCCGCGACGGCGCAGGCTGTCGGTGAGCTGCATGCGGCACCCGGGGCAGCTGGTGACGACGACCTCGGCGCCCGTGGCCGCGACCTCGGCGGCTTTTCGGGCGCCGATCTTCGCCGACAGGGCGGCGTGCGTGAGCAGGAACGAGCCGGCGCCGCCGCAGCAGGCCTCGGCCGACGCCAGCTCCACGAGCTCGTGCCCGGCGACGCCGGTGATGAGCTCGCGCGGCTGGCTGCGCACGCCCTGGCCGCGCGCCAGGTGGCACGGGTCGTGGTACGTCACGCGCGGGCCGGCCGGGGCGGAGGCCGCCGGCAGCTCGACGCGCTCCGCGAGGTACTCGGTCGCGTCGGCCGCGCGCTGCGCGAGCGTCTCGGCGCGCGGTCCCCACTCGGGATCGTCCGCCAGCAGCGTCGGGATGAAGTGCTTGAGCGCCGAGCCGCAGGTGGGGCACGCCGTCAGCACCGCCTCGCCGTGCATGTCCTCGAGCGTCCGCACGAGGTCCCGGGCCAGGGCCCGCGCCGTGTCCATGTCGCCGTGCATGAGCATGGGCACGCCGCAGCAATGGTTCTCGGCCGGCAGCGCGACCTCGATGCCGGCCGTGCCCAGCGCGGCGACCAGGGCGCGGCCGATGCCGGGGTACACGTAGGTGATCATGCAGCCGGCGTAGAAGACGACGCGCCGGGCGCCCGAGCCGAGCGTGCCGGCCGCGCCGTCGCCGGCGCCGAGCGGCCGGTCGGGCAGGCGCGGCAGGACCGGCCTGCCCATGCCGGGGACCGGCACCCGGGGCACGCCGAGGTCCGCCTCCGGCCCCGGCGCGAACGCCAGGCCCTGGAGGCGGGCGGCCGCAGCCGCGCCCGCCTTGAGCACCTTCGGGCGCTTCACGGCCGCGAACGCCGCGGCCACGGCCGGGTTGACGCCCCGGCGGCGGACGACCTCGGCCCGCGCCGCCAGGATCACCTCGTCGATGCGCACGCCTGAGGGACAGCCGGCCACGCAGGCGTTGCAGGTGAGGCACAGGTCGAGCTGCCTCAGGGCCTCGTCGTCGGGCTCGATCTCGCCGTTCAGCAGCGCCGCCGCGATGGCGACCTTGCCGCGCGCGACGGCGGCCTCGCGGTGCGTCTCCTTGTACACGGGGCACACCGCCTGGCAGTTGCCGCAGCGCATGCACGTGGAGACGTGCTCGCGCAGGGCCTCGAGGTCGTAGCCGGGCTCGGGCATCAGCAGGCCGCTCCGGGCGGACGCGCGGGGCCGGTACCCTCGCCCGCGGGCATCAGACCGCCGCCAAGGTGACGACCTTGCCGGGGTTGAGCAGGTCGTGCGGGTCGAGGGCGCGCTTGATGCGCTCCGACACGTCGACGCCCACCTCGCCGATCTCCCACGGCAGGTAGCGCTGCTTGGACGTGCCGATGCCGTGCTCGCCGCTCAGCGTGCCGCCGAGCCGCAGCGTCGCCGCGAACAGCTCGTCGATGCAGGCGTTCACGCGGGCCATCTCCACGGGGTCGTTCTTGTCGCAGAGGATGCTGGGGTGCAGGTTGCCGTCGCCGGCGTGGCCGACGACGCTGATGGCCAGGTCGTGCTTCCGCGCCAGCTCGGCGACCAGGTCGAGCATGGCGACGATCTGGCTGCGCGGCACCGTGGCGTCCTCGACGATGATGGTCGGGCGCAGCCGCGCGACCGCGGGCAGGGCCGCGCGCCGCGCGGCCCACAGGGAGTCGCGCTCCGCGCCCATCGCGGCCTCCTTGACCTCGCCGCCGTGGGCGCGCAGCACCTCGAGCACCTTCGCGGCCTCACGCTCCACGACCTCGGGGATGCCGTCGACCTCGACGAGCAGGCAGGCCTCGGCGTCTTCGCGCAGGCCCACGTGCGTGAAGCGCTCGACGGCGACGATGGTGGTGTGGTCCATGAACTCGAGCGTCGCGGGGATCACGCCGGCGCCGACGATGGCCACGCCGGCCTCGGCCGCCACGCGCTGGTCGTCGAAGTAGGCGAGCATGCTGCGCACGGCCTCGGGGCGCGGGCGCAGCTTCACGGTGATCTCGGTGATGACGCCGAGCGTGCCTTCGGAGCCGACCATGAGCTTGACCAGGTCGTAGCCGGTGACGTTCTTGACCGTCTTGCCGCCGGAGCGCAGGACGCGGCCGTCGGCGAGCACGACCTCGAGGCCCATGACGTAGTCCTTGGTCACGCCGTACTTGAGGCCGCGCAGGCCGCCGGAGCACTCGGCGACGCTGCCGCCCATGGTGGCGACGGC